>JAYVWD010000382.1:0-7612 GCA_043786345.1 Pseudomonadota bacterium | reverse complement strand
TTCAGGCCCTTCGGGCCGAGCTCCGGCAGGCGCTTCTGGACCTGCTCGGCGGCCTTGTCGAAGTCCTTGTTCTTCTCATAGAACGTGATGATCTTCGAGTTGAAGTCGTGGTAGGCGACGGTGCGCTTCTTGGTGGCGAGGCCACGGCTCAGGAAGGGCAGCAGCTGGATCACGGCGACCGGCTTATTGATCACCTCGAGGTCGCCGAGCTCCCGGATCAGGCCCTCGTTGTTGCCGAGCGTCTTGTTGCCTGACAGCATGATGAAGGCGGTGCAACGCTTCTCGGCCACCTCGTGGGCGCGCCACTTCTGGACGATGGCAAGGCCTTGCAGGGGGGCGAACTCGATCTCGACGAGGACGACGTCGTAGCGCTGGGTGTTGAACAGGTAGAGCGCGGTCTCGAGGGCCGGCGCCTTGTCGAGCTTGATGCCGTGGCGCGACAGGGGTTCCTCGAGGCCTTGGGCGACGGAAGGGTCGTCGTCCACCACGAGGATCTTGGCCGGAAGGTTCGTCGCCTGCTGAGTCATCCGCCGCTCTCTAGAGTAAAATGAGGCTACCCCTCAAGCTATCGGGCCGCAGCGGCGAAAAACTGAGGCCAGGTCGGCCCCGAAGCCATATAAGCAACTGTTTTTATTACGGAAAAATGAATGAAACTCGGACTATGCACCGGCGGCGGCGACTGCCCGGGCCTCAATGCCGCGATCCGGGCCGTGGTTAAGCACGCCGCGGGCGTCCACGGCTTCGAGGTTCTCGGCATCCGCGACGGCCTGACCGGCCTCAGTACCGAGCCCAACCAGGTCATCCCGCTCGCCCTCCCGGACGTGCACGGCATCATCGACCGGGGCGGCACGATCCTTGGCACCTCGAACAAGGGCAGCCCGTTCCGCAAAAAGGCCGAAGCCGCCCGCGTCGTGAAGATGATCGAGCGCTCGTGGAAGCGCCAGGGCCTCGACGCCCTGATCGTGATCGGCGGCGACGGCACGCAGTTCATGGCGCGCCACCTCGTGATGCTCGGGTTTCCGATCATCGGGATCCCGAAGACGATCGACAACGACCTGATCGGCAGCGACAACACCATCGGCTTCGCGACCGCCGTCGACACCGCCGTCGACGCCGCCGAGCGGCTGGGCTCATCGGCCGACGCGCACGACCGCGTGATGGTGCTCGAGGTGATGGGGCGCGACGCGGGCCATATCGCGCTCCACACCGGCATCGCGGCCGGCGCGCATGCGGTGCTGCTCCCGGAGATCCCGTTCCGCATCGAGGAGCTGGTGCTGCGCCTCCAGCGCCGCCAGGCGCTCGGGCGCTCGTCCTACCTCGTGGTCGCGGCCGAGGGCGCGCACGCGGTCGGCGGCGATCGCTCGTTCCACGGCAATCCGACCGGCGGCGAGATGCTCGGCGGCATCGGCCACCGGGTCGCCGCGGCGTTGCACGAACGGACCGGCGTCGACGCGCGCGCGACGGTGCTCGGGCACGTGCAGCGCGGTGGCGCGCCCAACGCCGCCGACCGCCTGCTCGCGACGGAGCTCGGCGTGCGCGCCGTGGAGCTCGCGGCGGCGAAAAAATTCGGCCGGGTCGTCGGCACGCGCGGCGGCAAGCTCATCGACATCCCGTACCTCAAAATCAGCGACCAGCGCCGCCTGGTCGACCTGAAAAGCGAGCTGATCCGCGTCGCCGAGGCCGTCGGGGTCTGCCTGGGGCGGGCGAGCGACTACGTCGGAGCCATGTAACCGCGAAGGTGCAAAGTTCTTTAAAACCGCAAAGGCGCGAAGAGCGCAAAGGTCATTAGGGTCGGCCCCTAGCCAGACCCTTTGCGCCTTTGCGGTCAAAAAAACCTTGGCGCCATTGCGGTCAACCGTTCGACAGGAACGCCAGATGCTCTTCGGGGTCGACGTCCACCTCGGTCACACCCTGACACTTCGGGCAGCTGCGCGGGGGCAGTCCCAGGTCGTCGGCCCCGGCGTCGACGGCGCCCGCCGCGACCATGACGTCGAAGTAGAGCTCGCAGGGCGCACAGAAATACGGGATTGCAAAGGACTTCACGATGCCCGGGTCGCGCGGCGAGCCGAGCAGGTCGCGGACGATGTTGAGGGTATCGACGAAGATCGACGGGCAGTCGTGAAACTCGAGGGGCCGCGGGCGCCAGGCGCGCACGAAAGTCAGCAGCCGCCGCGTGCCATAGCTGTTGATCGTGCGAACGCCGGCGAAGTTGAGCAGGAGCGGCTGGGGCGCGTCGGGGTCGAGCGGCGGCAGGGACGTCGTCTCGTCGATCTTTTCCGGCGCGAAGAATACGCCGTCTTTAAGGAAGAAATGAATAGCGTATCCTCCCCACAGAACGACAATATACACCCGACGTCCGCCTCCGTCGATCGGTCGGCGAGCATCTGGCGCATCAGACTTTCAATAGGAACCGTCACTCACGGAGAGCGATCAGGTCTTCTTGCTGCCGGCGGGATTCAGCGCGCGCTTGCGCCGAATGCGGAGCTTCTTCTTGGCGCGGTAGCGGGCCGATTTCCGGCGGTTGCGGGCGGGACGCGTTTTGCCTTTTTTCATGTCGATCAGGTCTCCAGAGTCAGATCTTGAGGCCGAGAGCCACTGCCACGGAGGACAGGGCGCCGGTCGTGTTGACGTAAAGCTCAGTATGAGATTTCGTGCGCTTGGATTTGGGGCCGGTGGCCGGGGTCGTCTCAGAGATCTCCGTCGCGAAAAGCGCGCTGTCGAAGAGCGGGGTCTCAAAGTCGAGGAAAAAGTCCTTGTCGAGGCCGAGGCGGATGCCCGTGGCGGCGCCGTAGTAGAGCCCGCTGACTTCGGTTTCGGTGGTCTGGAGGGCGTCGTAGGTCGCTTTCTTGTCGTTGCGGTAGTGGCCCGACGCGTAGACGAAGGGGACCGCGAACTCGGAGAAGCGGCTGAAGTAGTAGCGCACGCCGCCGCCGAGGCGAAGGCTGGTGCTGTTGTCCGGGGCCTTGAAGTTTTTGCCGTCTTCATAAGAGCGGAGCGTGATGGCGCCCTCGCCGAACCAGTGCAGGCGGAGGTCGATGGGGCCGGCGACGCGGGCGCCGACGTCGATCGTGGACTCGCCGCCGGCGTTGTCGCCATCGAGCTTGCTCTTCTCGGAGCGGTAGAGGCCGGAAACCATGCTGAACTCGAGCGCGGAGGCCGTCTGGGCCAGCGCGGCGAAGCCGATCAGGAGCGACAGAAGGGAGCGGAAAATCATGAGCGGCTTCCTAAGGTAAACAATCGAAAAGAGCAGCACCGTTCTAATACGGCAGGGGAAAAAGGCAAGCGAATTCGGCGCGGCGAGCCCCTGCCGGCGGGATCTCCACGTCCCAGAAGGCCGCGTCGCGGCCGAGCCGGACGCCCATCCCGGCGCTATCCGCGCCCAGCCAATGTGGCCCGTCCAAGGTCGAGACGACGCGCAATGCCATCCGGCCGTCCCCTAGCGGCAGGAACCGCCAGCGCGCGGCGAGGTCTTGGGCGCCGCCCGGACCCGGCGCCGCGCTGACATCGATGGCGCCCGTGTCGCTGCGGGCCCGGAGCGCGGCGTCCCCTTTCATCAGCGCAAAAGAGCCGTCACCGAGGTCCCTGACGGTCCACAGCGAGGCCTCATCCCACCGACACCCTCCAGCCTCGAGCCAGACCTTTCCGGTGGGGGCGTCGCCGGCCAAGACCGCCTGGTGGTCGTGGGTCCGGAGCAGGACGCGGCTCCCCTCGCCCATTGGCAACTTGATCGCGGTCAGGCGCGCCAGGACCGGCGACTGGGCCAGGGCACTCATCCGCAGCCCGATGTTCGTGCCGCCGGCCGCGTCGCAGCCGCCGTCCGAGTGGACCCCGACGATGACCCCCCGGCGGTCGAGGAGGACCGCGCCCGAGCTTCCCGGCTGCGTATCCAAGTCACCGTATTCCATGTAGTTTCCGCGGAAGGCGGAGACGTGCCCAGCCTCGACCTGCTTCGGCTCGCCAAGCGGGTGCTGGATGGCCGTGACGAGGTCGTAGAGCCGCGGTTCCTCGGTACGCACCGTTTCCCAGCCCTGGCGGAAGCCTGGATTCCCGGCGAGGCGCAGCACCGCATAGTCGCGGTCCTCGTCGCCGCGCTCGACCAGGGCGTCGACACGATAGTGCGACTGCGGCAACAAGTCGTGCCCGGACGGGGTCCACTCATAGTCGAACGCGACGGCCTGTCCGACCGTGCTCCCGTCGACGCAGTGCGCCGCCGTGAGAAACAGGTCCGGCGCGATGAGGGCGCCGGTGCAATACTTGACCGCGTCGTCGTAGGGGGCCTGTTCCAGGGCGCCCACGGCGAACTTGTGGAGGCGGACGAAGGCGACATCGGGCCCGAGGGATCCGGCATACGAATTTACCGGGATCAGGTCATCGTCCCCGCAGACGGTCCGCCCCGCGGGGCGGTGGTCGACCGGGAGGCCGGCGAAAAGCGTGAAAACCGCGGCTGCGAGGCGGCTCATGGCAGCTCCTGCTCCGCCCTCAAGGGACCGGAACGTCTGGAGAATTCAACGAATTTCGGGTGAATGCCAGCAGAAACTATACGCCGCGGGCCCGGGCGCGCAATAGAAATTCCGTAAGGGATTCCCTAGAATATAAAGAAAGCTGATCTCAAGGAGCGCACCGTCATGGAAGACAAGGTCCCCGCCACCACCGACGCGTTGCAGAACTTCGACGCCGAGGGCACGACCATCCTTTTCGGCGTCGTCCCGTTGGTCGCCATCGCGGTCCTCGCGCTGGTCTGGTTCGTGCTCTACACGATCAAGAAGAAGAAGATGGAAAAGGACCTCGCCTCGGCCATGATCGACGACGGCGAGTCGCAGCCGGCATCCGCCAGCGACTTCAGCACGCGCGACATGCAAGAGATGGATCCGACCAAGCCGTCACAGCGCCTCTCGGGGATCAAGTCCAAGGCCGAATGAGCTCCTTCGCCTCGCCCGCCGCGCGCCGCGCTCCTCGCGGGGCGCGGCGCTCTGTTTTCGAGCAGCGACCCCCAAAAAACAGACGACGAAAGTTCCCCTTCCGTTTTGCCGGCGCGCTGCATAAGCTCGGAACCTCAGCGGTACCGATTTCACTCGAGAGTCAGAGGAGCGCCTTCGCGATGATCAGCTCGGGGCAATTCGGCGGACCGCTATCAGACCGGGCGAGGGGCAACGAGGCGGCAGCGATGATCCATGACGACGTCCTGATCGAGACGATCACCGCCCAGGACGAGGGCGAGGTGCAGAGCCTCATCCGCCGCAACCTCTCGGGTTACGACGAAGCCGGGTCCGTCCTCGCGTCGACCTTCCGGCGCCTCAAGAGCCTCCTCGGCGTCTATCAGGGCGAGGGCGCGCGCTACTTCGTCCTGCGCAACGTCCGCGAGAGCGGCAAAATCATCGGCGGCGCCGGCATCGGCTCCCTCCACGGCCTCTCGCCGCGCGAAGGCCTGGGCGAAGTCCGCGACCTCGTTCTCGAAAAAGAATGCCGCGGCCAGGGCCTCGGCGGCCGGCTCCTCAAGCGCTGCGTCGATGAGGCCAAGCACCTCGGCTACAAGCGCCTCTACCTCGAGACGACCCCCGAAATGGAAAAGGCCCAGAAGCTCTTCCTCCGCTTCGGCTTCCGGCCCGTTACCCAGGCGCAGACGGACGCCACCGGCGGCCCGGAAAAGGTGCCGTGCTACTTCATCCTCGAGGACCTCGGCGCGACGCCGCCGGCCGCCCGGACGAAGTAAGCCCGCGGAACGGACTTAAGGTCAGCGCACCGTCACCGTGCAGCCGACCGGCATCCCATTCACCGCCGGATCCGCCGCCAGCGTCAGCAGCCCGGTGTGCGTATTGTTTCCGGCGACGCCGGCGTACTCCGCCGTCAGCACCCCGGACGCGAATCCGACGAATACCGCGCCCTTGGGCCGCACGGCCCCCCGACCCGGCTCGCCGTCGGCGAGCTTGTCGGTCTGCTGGGCCGCGTTCGCGCGCCGGCGCTCGACCGTCACCGCCACGGGCTGCGCCTCGTCGTCGGCCTTGACCGCACCGCGCACGCCGAGGACGAACACGTCCCGCGCGAGCTCTGGGTCCTGGGGCCGGCAGGTGATCGTGAACGCGCCGCCCGCTGGCAGATCGGCCGGCCCGGGCTCGGAAGCGGCGGCCGCGGGCGTACCGTCCGAAAGCAGGCCGGCGGCCTCGGGGTCGCGTTCCTTGCACGCGGCCGTCACGGAGAAAACCGTCAGAGCGGTGAGGAAGAGTTTGGTCATGTGCCCTGAACCTCGTGTCCGGCATGGGGTTGCGCTTTCGGGATCATACCTCTGCGGAGCCGGGGAAGGCCAGCGATTGAACCCGGGCCCCCAGGGCCCCTCAGGCCGGGGGCGCCAAAGCCGCCGGCGGCTCGGCCGCCGCGCGCCGCTCGACGAGCACGACGAGGTTCAGCACGTGCGGCACGCCGGCGACGGGGCTCTGCGGCAAGCGTCGGAACTCCTTCACCGGCCGGTAACCCTGGTCGAGCGACCGGTACCACATCGTCTCCGTCGACAGGCCGACGACCTTCGCCTCTTTCGTATGCTTTTCGAGCTTGGCCGCGAGGTTCACCGCCTCGCCAATCGTCGTCAGCTCGAGCCGGTCCTTGTCGCCGACCGCCCCGAAGATGACGTCGCCGACGGCGCAGGCGATCCCGAACTTGAGCTCGATCTGGCCCGCCGCCCGGCGCTCGGAGTTCCACAGGTCGCAGGCCTGCTCCAGCTCGAGGACGGCGCGCATGCAGTCGGCGGCATAAGTCGTCGTCGGCGACGCCGCGCCGAAGTGCGCCATGATGCCGTCACCCATGAATTTATCGACCGTTCCGCCGTTGCGGAAGATCGGCCCGATCATCCGCGATTGATAGTCGGCGAGGAGGCGCATGACGCCGTTGGCGGGCATCTCGGTCGACAACTTGGTGAAACCGCGCAGGTCCATCATCAAAATGGCGGCCGTCCGGTGCTCGCCTTTGCCCGGCTCGAGGCCGGCGCCCGAGGCCTTGATCTGGCTCGCGATCTCGGGGCTGAAGAAGCGCGACATGTTCTGGTTCGACTGGGCCTCGGTCGTCGCCGTCGCCAGGAGCTTGCGCGTCCGATACACGGCGACCGCGAGGATCGTCGTGACCGTCGCGAGCGACAGCATCTTCTCGACCTCGGCGCCGAGCAGCATCTTGTTGGAGTGGATGTATTCCGCGAAGTCGTGCGTCACGAGGTCCGGCGCGGCATAGCGCGCGTAGGCGACGAGCGCCCCCCAGCCGCAGATCGAGAGGATGCCGGTGACGACGACGTAACGCGTCCGGGACGCGAGCGCGCGCAGCGAGATCAGGAGGTAGTAGGCCGTGAAGGTCGGCGACTTCAGGTAAAACGGCGCGGGCTCGCTGTACTGGAGGTGGAAGCTCCAGATCATCGCCGTGATCATGCCGACGTCCATGAAGCAGGAGAACACCAGGATCGGGCGCCAGAGCTGGCGCCGCCAGGCGAGGAGGAGCCGCACGGCCAGGTAAGGCGCATAGATCGCGAGGATGTAGGGGAAGGCGTGGAAGGCCTGCTGGCCGCTGAACCCTTTCGGGGTCAGGAAGTAGACGGCGGCGAAGAACGACACGAAGCCGATCAGCACGCAGCTGATGA
>JAYVWD010000381.1:0-7266 GCA_043786345.1 Pseudomonadota bacterium | reverse complement strand
CAGCACGGCCTATACCGAGTTCGTCCGCGACGACGACGGGCGGCCGTCGGCAGCCTTCATCGCGCTCGACACGGACGCCCTGGCCCGCCGCGCGAACGCGTGGCTTTCCTGGAAGGAGTCGTCGCCCTTCATGCCAGACGCCCGGGTCCGGATCGAGGGCACGCTCGAGACCCCGGAGCACGACGACCGGCGCGGCGCGCTGGAATTCGTGCTGATCCACGAGCTCGGGCATGCGTTGGCGTTCGACTCGGCCGTGCACCCGCTCTGGACCATGAACGCGGCCGGCGTCGAGCTGGACGACTACCCGTTCGCATCTATGAGCTGGGTCGTCAAGGACGGGCGCTACGCGTTCAAAGCCGCCGCGCCGGCGCCGGGGCCGATCATCTATTACCGGCCGGGCCTGGGCAAGCCGGCGGCCACGGACGCGGCGCGCTACTATGACTGGCTCGCCGGGACGGACTTCCCGACGCTCTACGCGGCGACGAACCTCTACGACGACTTCGCCGACAGCCTGGCGACCTACGTGCACTCGGAAGTCTACGGCAAGCCGTTCGAGCTGCGGATCGTGCAGGACGGGACCGTCGTCCGGACCCTGCACGCCTGCTGGAAGGAGCCGCGCTGCGCCGCCAAGCGGGCGGTGCTGGAGGCGGCCCTCGGGTTCGGCGCGCCGTCTAAGGCGCGCTGAGGTCTTTGGGCTCGAGCTTGAGCTTGGTGTCCTGCACCGCCACGCCGCATTTCACCGTGAGGCCCAGGTTGAGCCAGTCGGACTTGTTGCGGACGAAGACGTAGGCCAGGTCCAGGCCCCGGCCGTTGACCCGGACTTCGTAGTACTTGGGGTCGGTCGCCCTAGCGACGACGGCGTTGGCGATGACGAGGGGCTTGGCTTTCGTGTCGCCGCAGGGGCGGCAGATTTCCTGGAGCGTCTCGCCCGTCCTGAGGAGGGCGGCGGCCTTGTCGGCGACGGGCCTCGTCACCCAGGCGCACTGGTCGGCGAAGGCGCGCGGGGACAGGGCGAACAGAACGACGGCGGTCAGATAGCGTGGCATGGGAGGCCTCCTCGGCAAGAAGCTTATCAGTGACCGAGCCGCGCTTCGAGAACGTTTCGCTGGGGCCGGGGCTCGCCGTCCAGGTAGCGCAGCAGGGCGCGCCCCATGGAAAAGCCCATGCGCCGCATGTCTTCGGGCGTCACCCACCGGCTGGAATGCGCCGCGCGCCCGTAGGTGGACTCGACGGTCATCGCCATCACCTGGTCTTTGTAGTTCCGCCACCACCAGCTCTCGGGCAGCGCGCGGTGCACGAAGGACGCCTTGCCGTCCTCGGCCGGCGGGTTGAACCACGGCGCGCCGTGCACCCGCCGCATCTCGTCGATGAAGCGTTTCTGCTTCCGGTTGAGGTTCGCCTCGGCCGCGCCGTAACCCTTGGCGCGGGGCCCGAAGTGCGGGAAAAAGAAGGCGCCGTCGTCCGGCTCGCCGGCCGAGGAGTGCAGGTTCAGGGCGACGCCCGGCGCCGCGCCGTCCCGCAGGCGCTCCTCGACCCAGGCGTGCAGCAGCAGGACTTCGGGCGGCGTCCGGTCCGGATCGAGCTCGCGCTCGGCCTCCTTCTTCGAGGCCGGATACCATTTCCCTTCGAGGTTCACGCCCTGCGGCGTCACGCGGTTGTTGCCGGCGATGACCCCGTCGACGTTGAGCATCGGCACGACGTCCAGGACCGCTTTGGCACGAAACCGCCGCGCCTCCGCCCCGTTGCCGGTGGCGAACTGCAGGAGGCCCTCGAGCAGGAAGTTGCTGCCGACCTCGCCCGGGTGCGTGCGCGCGTGGACCATGATGCGCTGCTTGCGGGCCGGGGCGCCCTTGTCCGTGATCGTCACGGTCGGGATGTCGCGGCCTTGCGGGGTGGCGCCGAGGGAGCCCAACGTGACGCCCGGCTGGCCGCGGAGGGTCCCCAGAAAGCCGATCAGGCGCGTGTAGGTGTAGGGATTCCAGCGGGCGATCCAGACCCGGGATTCGGTGAACGTCGCCCTGATCTGGACCGTGAGCTTTTCCGGCTGGGCGACGCCGGCGGCCGCGAACGGCGTCCAGGCCTTGTCGTTGTTCCGCTTGTCCGGGCGGACTTCATAGGAATAGACCGGCACGTAGTAGCTGCCGATCCCGGCGCCTTTGACGGTGATCGTCACCGGCGTCCCGACCGGGACCCCGTCGAGCCGGAAGTAGTACCAGTTGCGCCAGAACCGCGGCAGGGCGTCGTCGTTGTCGTTGCGGAGCTCGACCTCGTACGCCCCCTCGCCCACCTTGGCGATCCGCGCGGCGTTGCCCGCCTCGAAGTCGACGATGTTGCGCGATAAAAGGCGGGCTTTGGCGAAGGGACCGGCAAATCCGGCGGCCGGGCTCCAGGCGGCGGCGCCGTCCGGGCCGCCCTTGGTGCAGGCGGGAAAAAGCGCGAAAAAAGCCGCGAGAACCAGCAGCCTCAAGCGGCCACGACCGAGCGATGGGTAAAAAAGGAGCGTTTTCACGCCCCTCTGATCGGCAGGTTCTGCCGCTAATTTAGCCGGGTCACCAGAGCTCTTCCTCCATGAAGCCCTGGTCGTTCTTCTGGTCGCCCTTGTCCTCGCCTTTTTCCGCCGGCGCCGGGGCGGTTCCGGCATCGACGTCCCTGAGGACGCCCATCGGGTCCTCGGCGGGTTTGCCGGCGGCCGGGGCGGCCTCGTCGTAGGATTTCTCCAGGTCGTCCGGCGCGGCCGCCGGGGCCGGAGCCGGGCTGACGCCCTGGTCGCCCTTGCCGCCGCCGTCGAGGACCGCCTTCGAGCCCTTGCCGTCCTTGTTCCCGCCCTGGCTGAGCTGGAGGGGGGCCGCCTGCACGTCGCCCGGCTTGGGACCGGAGACGGTCGACGGGATCGACTCCTCGATCAGCTTGGCGTCGAGCTTGAACGGCGCGAACATCCGCACCGGCGCGCCGCCGGCCTCGGTCGGCATGTGCACGGTCGCCTCGACGACGTTGGCGCGGAACTCGTCGAACGCCGACTCGCCTTCCTTCGCGATGTTGGACGTCGCGACCGCCTCCTGGTCGCCGCCGCCGCCGCCGAGCACGACGCCGCGCGGCATGTCGACCTTCATCGCCGTCGCGCGCGAGTCTTTGACGAGGGGCCACTCGCCGGAGTTGATGACGGCCAAGTCGAGCATATCGAGCTTGTCGGCGTACTTCTTCTTCTCGATGACCTCCTTGGCGAGGCCGATCCACGCGGGGAGCGCGCCGATGGCGCCCGACACCTTGATGGCGCCGGCCTCCATCTTCTTGTTGAGGTCGTAGCCGGCGTAAGCCGCCAGCACATAGCTCGACTCCGGGTCGAGCGGCTCGCCCTTCGCCTGCGGGTAGGGCATGAAGCCGGCGAAGGTCGCGTTGTTGTAGTCGTTGGTCGTCCCGGTCTTGCCGAAGGCCGGGATCCGGATGCGCTTTTCGGGGGGCGCCTTCGGGTCCTTTTTCGCCCCGGGGGCGGCTGGCGCCTCGCCGCCGAGCGTCAGGTAAAGCTCGGCCCGCGCGCGGCGGCCCGTGCCGTGGGTGATGACGCGCTGCAGGACTTCCCGGATCTGGAGCGCGAACTCGGGCGCGACCAGCTGGGACTCGCGGCGCTTGGGCTCATAGAGCTTATTGCCGAAGCGGTCCTCGATGCGGCGGATGAAGTTGAGCTGGTTGGGCGGGCCGTCGTCGTAGAAGCGGTAGATCTTGCCACTGACGAAGGTCTGGTAGATCTTCGCGACCTCGGCGAGGGTGACGACGTTGGTGCCGAGCGGGAACGACAGTACCGGCTCGAGCGGGCTCGTCACGCCCATGGCGTGCGCCAGATTCACCACGTACTTGAGGCCGAGCGCGACGCGGAAGTCGTGGTGCTGGAAGTAGCGGTGGAGGTCGAACTCCTCCTGGCGGCCCATCACCTCGGCGAAATGCTGCTCGACGTACTGCGAGAGCTGCGCGAAGTTGCCGTGGGGCAGCCAGCCGTCGAGCTGGACGTCGGTGATGGTGATGTCGGCCGAGCCGAACACGGCGTTGCCGCCCCAGATCGCCTGGACGTCTAAGCCGTTGAGCGGCCGGCCCGAGGGCTCGAGGAGCTTGTTGAGCTCGTCGGCGTTCTTGTACGCCTTCTCGGGGCGCTCGCCCTCGAGCGTGTAGACGTAACCGAGGGCGGGCTTGGACAGGCCCGGCAGCACGCGGAAGCGGCTCAGGACCTTCTGCACGGAGGGGTCCGACAGCGCCTCCTCGGCGCCTCTGGCCGAGACGGTATTGGTGATCACCTGCCAGTCCGCGACCAGGTTTTTGTCCAGGTCCGCGTAGCGCGCGAAGTTGTTGCCGGCGAGCTTGAGCTTGGCGGCGCGCTGGCCGACGCTCAGGTCGTCGTTGGTGAGGAAGACCGTCTGCATCTCGGGCTGATAGCCGCGGCCCCACCACATCTTTTTCAGGCGCTGCTGCATCTCGACCGGCGCCGTGTACTGCACGTCGAGGAGCACATCGTTGACGGCGTTGGTGAGTTGGAACTCTCTTACGCCCTCGTCATCGAGCGAAACGCCGGTGTAGCGCGCGACGCGGTAGTGGAAGTCGCGCGGCGCCTCGCCCGGATGCGGCAGCAGGTCCATCGTCCCCATGAGCTGCTTGTACTGGTCGAAGTTGAGCTTCTCGACGAGCCGCGCCGTGAGCGAGACGGACGCCATGTTCTCGGACGTCGTGCCCGCCCAGAGCATCGAACATTCTCTGTAGGGGCTGTCGTGGTCGCCGCGCGGGTAGTAGAAACGCCCCTGGAACGGGAAGATCTGGCGCTCGTTGTCCAGGCGGTCCAGGATCGACCAGCCGAGCTGGAGGGCCGCGAAGAAGACGACCGGCTTGAAGACCGAGCCCGGCTGGCGCTTGGCGGCGATCGAGCGATTGAAGCCGTGCGTGTCGAAGCCGGACACGACGGCCCGGACCTCCCCTTTGTCGATGGCGATGAGGCCGCCGTTGACGCGTGGGCGCTTCATCAGCTCCGAGACGGCCTCGTGCTTCTCGGGGTCGTACTGCATCACCTCGGTGTAGAGCACGTCACCGACCTTGATCTCCTTGATCAGACCCTGCAGCACCTTCTGCCAGCCCTTGTTCCAGGGCAAATCCATGACTTTGGCGTAGCGCATCAGCGATTCGTACGGGATCTCGCCTTGCGGCAGGCCGTAGCTCAGCTTGACGGTCGGCTCCTTGTCGGTGCCGCCGAAGCCCGTGACCTGGCCGAAGTAGAAGTCGTTGACCGTCAGGCTGCGCAGCTTGGTGAACAGGTCCTCGGGCTCGCTCTTATAGCCTTTGAGGAGGGTCTCGAGGCGCGAGAGGTTCCGGCGGACCGACAGCTGCGCCGCGCTCTGCATGTCCTTGTCGATGGTCGTGAAGATCTTGAGGCCGGCGGCCGAGAGCTCGCGGGGGTCCTCGATGTTGAGGGCTTTGAGGACCTCTTTCTGGTTGAGCTGGTCCTGGACCAGGTGGACGAGCGAGACCTCCTCGGAGCGGAAGCGGCCGCGCTGGAATTTGACCGGCGCCTCCCAGGCCTCCTTGAACTGGGCCTCGGAGATCCAGCCCTGCTCGAACATGCGCTTGATCACGTAGTTTTTGCGGTGATAGGCGTTCTTGATCGCCTTTTCGCGGCGCTCCTTGGTGTACTTGATGAAGGGGTCGTACTGGCTCGGGCCCTTGACGGAGCCGGCGATGAAGGCCGACTCGATCAGGTCCAGGTCCTTCACGTCCTTGTTGAAGTAGTACTTCGAGGCGATGCCGATGCCGTTGCCGTTGCCCGACACGTAGAACTGGTTCAAGTAGAACTCGAGGATCTCGCGCTTGGTGTACATGCGCTCGAGCTGCATGGCCGCGATCCACTCCTTGAACTTGCGGCTCATGGAGAGCTCCCACCAGCCCAGGATGTTCCTGACCGTCTGCTGGGTGAGCGTGGAGGCGCCGCGGGCGCGCTGGCCCTGCATGATGCCGATCGCGACCTTGCCGATGGCGGCCGGGTCGACGCCGTGGTGGCTGTAGAAGTTCTTGTCCTCGGCGGCGATCAACGCATTGATCATGTGGGCCGGCACCTCGTCGATCTTCACGTAGCGGCGGTGCGCGTTGGCGAAGATGGAGCCGATCTGCGACTCCTCGTCGAGCATATAGATGTTGGTCTCTTCGTTGATGCGGGCCATGATCGCCGATTTGCGCAGGGCCGAATCGTCGCCGAAATAGACGAGCCCGTAGATGACGGCGAGCACGCCGAGGAGCCCGGAAAGCCCGGCGACCAGGCCGATGGCCAGCGCCCAGGCGGCCTTCTTCCCGATCCGCGAAAACCCGCTGGCAAGACCCATGGACTCAAGTCTCCCTAACCCCAAGATAAAAACCCCGACGATCTGGAAATTATGCCCGGGAAATGAGGGGCTTGTCGAGGGCCGGAGGGAGGCGCTAAAATCACGGGGACTCAGCTTGGAACATTCGGCGAATTCATCTTGTAAACGGGCGGCGCTCATGAACGTCTGGTGCCAAAAGGCGGCGTCACGTCTGGTCTTTCTCGCCTTTCTTGGCGCCACGGCCGCGGAGGCCAAGGTCTATGAGTCCTTCGCCGACGTCGCCGAGCGCGCGATCCCGGGCGTCGTGAACATCCGCACGACCACCTATGGCACCCCGACCGAGAAGGGTAAGGACCCGGCGCTGGACCTCTACCAGTTCTTCCTGAAAGGCACGCTCCCGAAGAGCAACTCGACCCATTCGGTGGGCTCGGGCGTCATCATCGACCGCAATGGCAGCATCGTCACGAACTACCACGTGATCGCCGGCGCCAGCACGATCGAGGTGCTGTTCGCCAAGAGCAAGAAGAAGGTCACCGCCAAGGTCGTCGGGATCGACATCAAGACCGACCTGGCCCTGCTCTCCGTCAAGCCGCCCAACGACCTGACGGCCCTCGACTTAGGCGACAGCGACACCCTGCGCGTCGGCGACGTCGTGCTCGCGATCGGCAACCCCTTCGGCTACGCCCACACCGTCACCTCGGGCATCATCTCGGCCAAGGGCCGCGTGATCGGCACCGGCCCCTACGACAACTTCCTGCAGACCGACGCCGCCATCCACCCCGGCAACTCCGGCGGCCCCCTGCTCGACGTCCGCGGCCGGGTCATCGGCATCAACACGGCGGTGAGCAACGAGGGCTCGAACATCGGCTTCGCGATCCCGATCAACATGGTGAAGATGATCGCCAAGGACCTGGCGAAGTTCGGCAAGGTGAAGCGGCCC
>JAYVWD010000380.1:0-1911 GCA_043786345.1 Pseudomonadota bacterium | reverse complement strand
AGCGCAGGCGCGGGGCGACGCGGATCCGGTCGTCGTGACGTATGCGCAGGACATCAAACCGCTGCTCGACGGTCATTGCGTCGAGTGCCATCACCACGGCGGGCACGACCCCGACTTGAGCGGGTTCCCGTTCCGCAGCAAGACCAATGCGGAGCAGGACGCGATCGTCGGCAAGATGCTGGGCCTCGTGCAAGGTACGCCGACCAGGATGCCGCCCGGAAACCGGACGAAGCTGACGGCGGGGCAGGCGGCGACGATCCAGGCCTGGCGCGACCAGGGGCTGCCTGAAACGAACTGATAAACGAGCCGGGCGACGGTCGGAGCACATGGATCCAAGGCCTCACGGCCCGGGTGCTCCGACCGGGACTCCGGCGTCGCCCGGACCCGGTCCGGAAGCAGGTCGTTGAGGTTTACGACCGGCCCCGGGAGCTCCCGGCCTTCCGTCTAGCCCAGGCCAATCCCAGCCAGTTTATCCAAAAGCGTCTGTCATTTGCTCGTCCTAGCGCGCCCGGACCTGCTAGCAGAGCGTCTTCGACGCCAAACTGAGACTCAACCGGAGAATGCGGGGCCAAAACCAGCGCCGGACCGGGTGCCGGGCGCGAAGCTGCAGAGCTTTGACCTTTGACCGGACTATTCTCTTCACAGAGCGAGAGAGGGCCACTGCATTTGAACCGCTTGGCAACTTGCGAAAGGCCACTGAATTAGCCAGAAAAAGCCATTGTTTCGCTCATTCGCTTCACCTCGGTTCGCCCTCCTTTTCTTGGCGCCTGTCTCTATGTTCCCCATGGTGCGCCGATCCAATGTAAATAATCGGGATTTTGCCGAGATTTTGCACGCCGACAGAAAGGTGATCATGCGCCACCTGACCCTTGCGACTATTCTGTCTTTCGTAGGATTCTTGCTACCCCGGGCGCAGGCCTTTCAGACCTAGCGTAAGCAGGTGCCCGAGTCTTCGCGGCATGTTCCCGTCGACTACAAGACATTTACCTATTTCATCAGCGAAACTTACCGCGACTTCGCCTCCGAACAGCAGACGCCGATCACCAAAGTGCATACCGAGCTGGTGAAAATGGCCTTCCACATCCTGGAGCGGGACAGCGGCATCCCGGGACTGACGTTCACGTTCGGCGGAACCTATAAAGACGCGCCGCTTGATAATGCCGCTTACGACAAGAAAATCTATGTCGATTTTACCGCCATTGCTTTGGTGGCGGTCGGTTCCAATGCCGCAGGCGCCGGCGAATACAGGCCGAGTCCGACCGATGCCAGCTTGAGTATCGGCGGCAGAATCTTGCTCAACTCGGATTTTCTACCGTTCAATCACCCGCTCGGGAACACCATCTCGACGATCATGCATGAGACGATGCACATCCTCGGCCTGGACCATTCCCAGGCGGCGGAATCGATCATGAACTACCGGGAGCGGTGATACAACTTCCTCACTCCAGACGACATCCTGGGATTCAAGCAGCTCTACGGCGATACGACTCTACCCAACAAGATCACGATCCGAACCGTGTTGGCCGGCCTCGCCGCGCGGGGCGTCGAAGTGGATTTGATCGACCAATCGAACGTCAAGAGCTACGTCACGGTCAGCGATCCCGACGGCGATGCCGTGATCGAGCACGTGCCGCCCGGGACGTACCTCATCGGAGCGCGCGAGCTGACGCCCAACGGGCCGTGCTATAACGGCACGCCCAGTAGCGGCTTTCTCACCACGTTTTATCAGGACGACCAGACGTCGACCAACGATCCCGCCGCCGCCGCTTCGGTCGTCATCGGCGAGCAAACCGAGCGCGTCCTGGACATGCTTCTGATCAAGTCCCGCAAGAAGTTCGACTGCTACTTCGTCGATCCCGGGTTGAATGGCGTCAGTGCTTGCATCACTCAGGGCAAGCCGGTCGATTGTTT
>JAYVWD010000379.1:0-2101 GCA_043786345.1 Pseudomonadota bacterium | reverse complement strand
GGCAGGCGGCGCCGGCCGGCCGGTGTCGAGGGTCAGGCCCGGCTCGTAATGATAAGACCGGTCGGTCCGGTGCCCGCCGCTGAAGGGCACGACCTCGATCATCAGCGGCTCGGCGGGGCCGTCGATGACGAAGAAGGTCGCCTCGGTCAGCAGCGTCCGAAGCTTGAGCCGCCCGTCGGTCACGTAAAGCTTGTAGCGGTCGGCCCCGGGCACCTTGGGCCAGCTGAGCCGGGCTGGGCGCTCGCGGTCCGAGGCCGGCGCGAGCGCGGCGAAGGAGCCGGAAACGAAGGTCGAGCCTTCGGTCCCCATCAGGTTCCGGCCGGGTCGGAGCAGCCGCCAATGGTAGAGGCCTTCATCGGCGAGGTCGGCGGCGAATCCGGTGCCTTGCACCTCGGTCGTGAGCACGATCTGCGAGAATCCGGGGTCTTTTGCCACCTCGAGGACGTAGCGCTCGTCGCCGCGCAGCGGGATTTGCCAGGCGATGGAGGCCGGAATGGCCAATGCGGGCCATGCGGCGAGGCCAAGCACGCTAAAGAACAGGCCCCGGAGGCCTCGAGCAACCACGTTGTATTGGTTGTCTTTTTCGTGAGGTTTCGCTAAGTTCGAGGCCCCGGTCAGCAATTTCAGCAGCATCCTTTGAGTCCCTGCGATTGCGGTGTTACCGCAATTGTATCACCAAGTTTCAGAAGGATCAGGCCATGGCGATCTTTGAACTCCTCAACGAAATGGGCCACGAGCAGGTGGTCTTTTGCCAGGACAAGGCCACCGGTCTGAAAGCGATCATCGCGATCCACGACACGACCCTCGGTCCGGCCCTCGGCGGCACGCGGATGTGGGATTACGCGAGCGACCAAGAAGCCCTGATCGACGTGCTGCGCCTTTCGCGCGGCATGACCTACAAGGCCGCGGCCGCGGGCCTGTCGCTCGGCGGCGGCAAGGCCGTGATCATCGGCGACGCCAAGAAGATCAAGTCGGAGGGCCTCTTCCGCGCCTTCGGCCGCTTCGTCAACGCGCTCGGCGGCCGGTATATCACCGCCGAAGACGTCAACATCAACACCCACGACATGGGCTTCGTCGCGCTCGAGACCAAGTACGTGTCGGGGCTCGAGGGCCAGTCGGGCGACCCCTCGCCGGTGACCGCGATGGGAGTTTTCCACGGCATCCGCGCCGCGGTGAAGCACCGCCTCAACAAGGACAACCTCCAGGGCATGCGCGTCGCCGTCCAGGGCGTCGGCGCCGTCGGCCGCTACCTCTGCACCTACCTGCACGAGGCGGGCGCCAAGCTCGTCATCGCCGACATCGACGACGTGAAGGTCCAGCAGCTGGTCGACAAGCTCGGCGCCAAGGCCGAGTCGGTCAAGACGATCCACGCCGTCGACGTCGACGTCTTCGCGCCCTGCGCCCTCGGCGCCGTGCTCAACGACGAGACGATCCCCCAGATCCGCGCCACCGTCGTCGCGGGCGGGTCCAACAACCAGCTCAAGGTCGAGGACAAGCACGGTCCGATGCTGCTCGAGCGCGGCATCCTCTACGCGCCCGACTACGTGATCAACGCCGGCGGCCTGATCAACGTCTACCAGGAGCTCAAGGGTTACGACGCGGATGCGGCGAAGCGCAAGGCGGCCAGCATCTACGACTCCCTCGCGGCGATCTTCATCGAGGCTGACCGCCTCAAGATCCCGACGTACCGCGCCGCCGACCACATCGTCGAGCGCCGGCTGGCCTCGGCCCGCGCGGCGATCCCGCTCCGCAACAGCTACGACAACGCGACCTGGATCAGGCGCTGACCGCGAAGGCGCGAGGCCTTGAACCGCAGAGGCCCCAGGGATTTTTAGACCGTATAGGTCGCAAAGGTCTTTTTTTTAGAAAACCTTTGCGCTTTGCGGTCTAAAAAAGATTTTGGACGTCGACTTGGAGATATGAAAGCGGGACGTGGCCGGATCGGTGGGACAGTTTCACCCATAGGGCGTCTCCTGATTTTAGTGCTTTGGTCGTCAGAAACCCAAGACTACCAACGCTCAGGCGCGTTATCGCTACTTTAACGGCGTCTTCTAAATTAATCCCGCCCAAAGATCAATCCCGCGCGGGCGGCGTCCTGGTC
>JAYVWD010000378.1:0-4281 GCA_043786345.1 Pseudomonadota bacterium | reverse complement strand
CCTTGCCGAGGCGCTCGAGCTTCTCGACGCCGACGTTGAGGAAGCCGTCGTAGGTGTTGAACTGGCCGCGGCCGTCCTCGCTGCTCGAGGCGTCGAGCGGCACGACCGCCTTGATGCCGTCGTAGGCGGAGATCAGCGTGGCCTTGACGTGGCCTGAGTCCGACTTCTTGAAATAGGTGACGTGGCCGTCGCCGAAATAGGGCGAGACGGTGACGCTGCCGATGCTGGATTTGCGGCGCTTCAGGAACTGGTTGATGAAGACGTCGATGTAGGAGCGGCGCAGCGAGATCGACAGGGCCGAGTCCTCGCTCAGCGGACGCTCGTGGAAGATGCCGGAGTAGAACGGCAGGTTGACGACGAACTGCGTCATCGGGCGCTCGGGCACCTCGCTCTTCGTGCGGAGCGTGATGACGCCGCCGGTCGCGTCGCCGTATTCGGGACCGAAGCCGCCGGCCTCGAACTCGACGGCGCTCAGGATGGGCGTCGGCGTGATCGACAGGTTGCCGAAGCTGTGGAAGATGAACGGGACCTCGAGGTCGTCGATGTAATACTTGGAGTCGCGCGGGCCGGAGCCGCGGACGACGACCTGGTTGCCGCGGGACTGCACGCCCGGGAGCAGCTTGACGACCTGGGCGGGGTCGCCGCCGGGCGCCACCTTCGCGGCCTCCTGGATCGAGATGGTCTTGCGGGAAACCGCGGTTTTCCGTGCGCCGCGGACGATCACGACGTTGTCGTCGGTGACGCCCGGGATCAGGAAGACGTCGTATTCGCCCGGCGGGCGGAGCTCGGCGAAGGGGACCTCGCCCCGCTCGAAGCCGCGTTTGGTGATCGTGACCCTGCCGTCCCCGGCCGGGACGACGAAGGTGGCGAAGCCCGAGGGGTCGGTCACGAGCTTTTCGCCGTTGACGATGACCTCGGCCTTGCCGAGGACGACGCCGCTGCCCTTGGTCAGGACCTTGAGGCGGAGGGCGTTCGCGGGAACCGGAGCGGGAACCGGAGCGGGGGCCGGCGCGGCGGCTGCCGCTGGAGCGACGGGCGCCGCAGGCGGGGCGGGCGCGGCTGGAGCCGGCGCCGTCTGGGCGGACGCATGAGTAGTCAATCCCACGGCCATCAAGGCCAGGAGGCTCATCGTCGAGCGCATGCTTCGCGTCACTCCTTTTCGATGTTGATCGCGAAGTCCAGGATACCGTTCTGACGGACGGCGTCGATCAATTTTACGACCGCGCCGTGCGGAGTCATCTGGTCGGCGGCGATGAGCGCCTGGAGGGGCTTGCCCTTCGCCTTATATTCGTCGACGGCCCGTGCGACGTCTGCATACGAGAGCGCATTGCCGTCGAGGAACAGGTTCGAGTCCTTGTCGAGGATGAAGGCCAGGTTCGTCGCCTGCGGGGCGCCGCCGGCGAGCTTGAGCGGGGCCGACCCGTCCATCTGTAACGGGCCCGCCCTTGGTCGCAAACGCAAAAAAATCACGCTTCCGCGGCCTGGATCAGGCCCTTCTGGCGGCGGCGGTCAGGGCACGGTGTGGAACGGCTCGATATGTTCCGACTCGCCCGCGCGCTTCCCGGCGAGCATCCCGCAGGCGCCGGCGACGTCCTTGCCGCCGCTGTAGCGGACGACGATCGGGCACTGGAGGTCCGTGCGCAGGTAGCCCACGAACTCGTCGACCTCCGC
Organism: Pseudomonadota bacterium; assembly: GCA_043786345.1. Classification (GTDB taxonomy): domain Bacteria; phylum Bdellovibrionota_B; class Oligoflexia; order Oligoflexales; family CAIYRB01; genus JANOTL01. The sequence goes on along the minus strand of JAYVWD010000378.1, from coordinate 2,610 downwards.
CGCGCCCGGCGGCTTGAAGCGGCCGGTCGCGTCGTTCACGGGGATCAAATCCAAAAGGATCCGCATTCCCTTGGTGACGCGCGCCAGCTCGAGCACCTGGACCCGGTCCATGTTGACCCCCGACATCATCGTCCAGGCGAACGAGACGCGCTTCTTGGTGGCGTCCTGGTATTCGCGCAGGGCGTCCATGATCGTCTCGACCGGATAATTGAGGTTCATCGGCAGAAGCTCGTCGCGGAGGGCCCCGAGCGCGCTGGTGAGCGAGACGATCAGGCGCTGCGGCTGGCGGTCCCGGGTGAAGCGCCGGATCATCGGCACGACGCCGACCGTCGAGATCGTGATCGCCTTCGAGTCGATCGCCACGGCGCTCGGATCGGAGAGGATGTGGGCCGCGCGCATCACGTTCGCATAATTGAGGAAGGGCTCGCCCATGCCCATGAAGACGACGCCGCGCACCGGGTGGGGGGAGTCGGCCTGGATTTTGAGGACCTGGTCGACGATCTCCCAGGTCTCGAGGCTGCGCTTGAAGCCCATGCGCCCCGTGGCGCAGAAGGCGCATCTGGCGGCGCAGCCGACCTGCGACGAGACGCAGACGATGTACTTCTCGTCGCCTGGACGGTGCAGGAGCGGGATGCGGACGGCCTCGAACGCCTCGACGCCCGCGCCTTTGAACAGATACTTGGCGAAGCCGTCGAAGGGCGACACCACCTTCTCGAGGACGGTCAGGTGCGGAATCTGCACCTCGGCCAGGATCCGCGACCAGTCCTTGCGGGCGACGCCGTCCATCGCCGCGGCCGGCAGCTCCGGGGCGCCGCGCTTGAGCCCGAGGGACTGGAGCTGGCGCAAGACGCGCGGCCGCAGGCCCCAGGAGGCGGTCAGCTCGGTGAGCTCTTCGGTGGTGTGGTTCTTGAGCAGCATCGGGGGCTGGAGCTTGCCCCAGGCCGTCCTTTTCACGCAAGGGACAAGGTGCAAGGGATCCAGCAATTTGCCGTGTCGAGGTCCCCGTGCAAGCGCTCGTAACCGGCATCCGCGGCAAGGACATGTCGTAACTAGCTGAATTTCTTCTATAAATTAGCCATCAAGTCTTCGGCATCGTCCGCCGGATCTCGATCGAAAGCTTCGGGCGCATCGCCTCGATTCAAGATCGCGCCACCCTGATACACGCCGACCTGCTCGACCAGGTCTCGCTGAACCCGCTCAGCGCGTGGTGAGCTCGCCGAGCAAAAGGACCTCGAAATCGGCGGCGGCGACGCGCTTGAGCGCCGCAAGGTCGTCGTTGGTCCAGCGGGGGTCGGGCGCGCCGGAGACGAACCAGGGGCCGCCGTTGTCGGCGAGGATGAGGCCATACGTCTGCATCGCGCGCAGAATCACCTGCACCGAGGCGGGGAAACCGCTGACGTCGAAGTCTTTCTTAAGGCGCGCGCATGCCCATCGGCGGGAGGTCGGCCGAAGGGTCGCTGCTCGCTAGGTGGCGGGCGGGGGCGACGTAGGCCTTGCGCGTCTTCGGACAGGTGAAACGCAGCGCGTGCAAGCATTGATCCAGACACCGAGGCGCATAGGAGGTCCTCCCCCGCTCCTATCGGCAGCCAGGCGGCGATTTGTTAGGCTGGCGGAGCGATCCCGAGGGGCTTGCGCCATACCCCAAAAATCCGCCAAAACTCGCGTATGCGCTCCGGCTTCGCTGCCCCCACTGCGGCGAGACGCCGCTGCTACTCAAAGGCTCGTGGTTGACGTTCGGCACCGGCTGCGCGTCCTGCGACTATGAGTATGAGCGCGAGACCGGGTACTTCAGCGGCGCCTCATGGGTCATCAATTACCTGGTCGCCGGCGTCTCCGGCCTGACGATCGCCGGATTGCTGCTCTGGCAGATGCCGGCGGTCGGCCTCGGGAACGTGATCGCCATCGCCGCCGGAATCGGCGTCGCCGTCGCCTTTTTCCCCGTCGCCAAGGCCCTCTGGATTTGGCTCGACCACCTGCTGCACCCACTCGGCACCTGAGCCGCAGGCGGCAGATGAGTTCCGTCGACGGGGGCGCGCCGACTGACGTCTTCCCACTACATCCTGTCGCCGGAAGGTGAGCGCGCGGCGTCGGCGCCGCGGTCCGGCACCTTCGGACGCGCCACGCTGCGCCCGGTGAGGTAGCGTTCGAACCAGACGCGCGCGAGGTCCGCGGCAGCTCGAGGGCGCCTTTGAGCTTCACGCCGCCCTCCTCGGGCAGCTCGATCTAGATCTCGCGCGGGCTCAGCCGGACCATGACGCCCTCTTCTTACTTCTGCGCCGCGTCGCGCGGCGGATGACCGGTCTCGAAGTAGGCTTTGAGCCGGACCAGATCCTCGTCCATCAGCCGCTTCGGGTCGCCGCCCAGGAGCCGCGCGAGGCCGTGGCCCAACGCGCCGGCCGGCGGGTTGTACGAGAGGCGCACGAGGAGCCGCGTGCTGCCGTCGTCGTTGCCGCGGAAGGAGACGGTGCCGGCGCTCTCGACGAGGGAGCCGGGGACGCTCTTCCAGGCGATGAGCTCGTTGGGGATGAGCTTCGTCACGACGGCGTCCCAACTCACGGGAACGCCCGCGGGGCCCTGCACGACCCAGCGAAAACGGCCGGCGCCGAGGTC
>JAYVWD010000377.1:0-4524 GCA_043786345.1 Pseudomonadota bacterium | reverse complement strand
CACGATCACGCCGCCGCCGCCGTCCCCGGCCTCGTCCGGCTTCTGCGCCTCGTCGGCCATCAGGCGCCTTTCTTAGCCGGGTTTTTCGAGGCGGCGGCGCCCTCGACGGACTTCTTCCCGGCGCCGTAGGTCTTCATGATGTCCTTCAGATGGATCGACGACTTCTTGCCCTTGATGTTGAGGATGCCCTCGACGACGAGGATGTCGATCTCCAGGATCTTTTCCGCCTCGAGCGCGACCTTCTCGCCCCAGGGCCCGTAGATGATCGTGCCGAGCATCAGGCCGTAAAGGGTCGTGATCATCGCGAGCGCCATGTTCGAGCCGATGCGCGTCGGGTCGTCCATGTGGGACAGCATCCCGATCAGGCCCATCAGGGTGCCGATCATGCCGACGCCGGGCGAGAGCTTCGACATGTTCTCGAAGAGGTTCGTCGCGACGTTCATATGGCTCTGCTTGGCGTTCACCCGCGCCATCAGGTTGTGGCGGATCTCCTCGGTCTTGAAGTCGTTGATGATCAGGGACAGGCCGTCGCGCAGCAGGGGATAGCGCGCCTTGTCGCGGAACGACAGCACGGCGCCCATGCCCTCCGACCGCACGGCCTTGGAGGCCTCGGTGAGCGTCACGATCACTTCTTCGTGGTGGCGGCGCGTGCCGAAGAACATGGATGAGAAGACGAGCCGCACGCCGGTGACGAAATCCGTGACGCTGTGCGAGAGCAGCATGATCGACGGCGGCCCGAGGCCGAGCAACACCATGGCCGCCGGATCGACGAAGCCCTTGAAGCCCGTGCCTTCGTGCGAGAACGCGAAGTAGAGCGAGAACCCGATGCCGAGAAGGCCGAGGATGGGAGACATGAATCCTCCGGTGATTCTTTCATTTTAGAGCCCCACGACCGGCGGCGTCAGCGGGCAGCATTTTCCCGGCCCCAAAGCCGCTTTGGCATTAGGCAAAGGGGGCGTTGACCGGCTCGCCAATTAGTGCTAAGCACAAAAATAAGGATTAGAGGAAATCGACTTGTTTTGGCCGCGTTCCAGGAGCCCAGAGGCGCCTTCGCCACGGGTATGCCCGTGGCTTATCATGCGGGAGCAGTGACCCATGAAGAAAGCCGCGGAAGTCAAATACCCGAATTCGGCCAACCTGTTTCAGTTTTGCCGGCGGGTGCTCGACCACAAGTTCGGAGGCATCCGGGTCATCGACCAGGACGTCGGCCAGATCCTGGGCTTCGACCCGGCGGATTGCAGCCATTGGAAGAAGGGCAAGAAGAACATCCGCTCGATCCAGGCGATGAAGTCGATCGCCGAGCACCTCGGGGTCGACCAGCGCCTCGTCGTCGACGTCGCCTCGGGCGACCTGGATGAGACCGAGGCCTTCCACGAATACAGCGGCTACGGCGCCTTCGCCCTCGACGGCAAGGTCATCGAAGCGGCCAAGAAGGATTACTACCGCCGCCACGCCGGCACCTGGTCGAAGGACCGGGAGAACGAGTTCCGCGACGCCTTCACGATCAACGAGCCCGGGATCGACCGGATCGTCGCCGGGATCCACCAGCGCATCAACTTCCTCGAGGCGCCGCTCTACCTGCCGGAAGTCGCCGCGGCCTACCCCGACGTCATTCTGGCGCCCGAGATCCCGGCGCCCGGTCGCCGCGAGTCCGAGCCCGGCAGCGGCGCCAAGCGCGAGGCCCATAGCCCGCCGGTGACCGTCGCCAGAAAGGGCGAGCACCTCACGATCTCCTACGCCGCCGGCACCGAGATGCGCCCCTACATGCGCTACCGCATCGCGAAGGGTATGGGCGTCTATTTCCTGCAGCCGCTCAACGAGGGCGGCCACGGCGAAGCCGGCACGCCGGGCGAGTTTTCGGCGCACCTCGCCGACGTCCAGAGCAACCTCTTCGCCGCGAAGCTCCTGGCGCCCGCGGCGCTGATCCGCCGCGAGATCGCGAACATCAACGTCGCGAAGGACATCGTGTCGCAGCTCTCCGAGATCTTCTGGGTGTCAAAGACCTTCATGAACCGGCGGCTGAAAGACATCCTGCAGTCAAACGCCTCGATCTGAGCAGAAGTTTGCTCCGCCAAAAACGGAAGGACGGGCGATGCTAGCATCGCCCGTCCTTTTCGTGTCGAGAGGTCCCGGGGACCGTCCCGTCAACGCCTCATGGCGCCTCTTCCTCGTTTCCGTCGGTCGACGTCGCCACCGCGGCCTGCGGCGCGATCGGGTGCAACGACATAAAGAGCTTCTGGCGCTGCAGGACGCTCGTCATCGGCACCTTGTGGGAATCATATTTCACATGGAAGGTACTCGGGTCGGCCGCGCCGAACTCCTCGGCCGTGAGCGTGGACAAGGCCTTGTTGTCGGCGTTCGTGTAGACCCAGCAGCCGGAGGTCGGGTCGATGGCCGGCCGAAGCACGGCCAGCTTGCAGTCCTTGTTCTTCATTCGGGTCATGAGGTTGACGGTCGTCGGAAAGATGTCGCCGGCAGGGATCGTCATCTCCGACGGGCCGCCCTTGTCGCCTTCGGACATGCCTTTGACCGAAACCTGCGCACGGCCGTATTGACCGACCATCGAGAGCTTCTGGGTGACCACGTTGCAGCCGTCGTCGAAGGAGGACTTCTCGACGAGCTCACTGAACGTCACGTAGGACTCGGCGCCCCGACGGCACGCGACCTCCGTCGACTTCTCCGACCCGCCTTGCATCTCGTCCAGGGCCAAATCATCGTCGGCGCTGGCGGTCGCGTGCACGACGCCGCGCGACGGGGCGCTCAGACCGATGCGGCGGATATTATTGATGTTCATATCCATGTTCATACACTGCTCATGGCGCGACGACTTCTCCGCGAACTTCGAGATCCCGGCGAACTTGGTGGTGCCGTCGGCGAGAAGGCCGCCGTTGATCGCCAGGTTGAATCGCTTATAGAGGACTTCGAAATTCGGTTGGCTTTCGACTTCCACGATCAGACACTGCTGCGCCCCTTGCGAGGTGTCGGCCTGGGTGGCGGCGGCGCTCATGACGTCATAAATCGACAGGATGTCGTTGATCGCCTTCGTCCAGTCCTGCAGGTTCTTGTCCGCTTTGGCGAGCACCGTCTGGAGGGCCGTGACCTGCTCCTGGGTCATCGAGAAGTCGCCGTCCTTACGCACCGCGGCATCGCTGTCCGCCTTGACGTAGAGGAGGTTGCCCGAGGCATCCTTGGAGTTGGCGACGACGTTGAGAGCGTAAAGGTTGTTGTTGAGCTTCTCGCGGGAGCGCGCCAGCGACGACACGGTTGACGCGAGCCGCTGCTTCGCGTTCTCGATCTGGGTCTTGAGCTGCTGGGTACCGGCAGCGAATTGCATGGACTTGGACTGCTCTTGCGCCTGCCGGATGAGGCCATCGGCCTCGGCGAGCTGGGCGCCGTCAAGTGCCTGGGGATAGGGGATGCCCGGGTTGTTCTGCATGTTTCCGTTGAACAGGCACGCGAGCAATTGAACGCCGGCCGCCCGGAGGTTCGCACAGTCGGTTCCGGAGTCGACGTTGATCGGCTCCCAATTGACCCAGGTGCTCGGCGGCTGGCCCTGGGACAGTTGGACTTCGTTTTGCTTGGTCCGGCAGGCGGACTCGGTGCTGTATTCTTTCAAGACGGTCCGCACGACACGGCCAAAACTATCCTGAGTTCCCTGGATGCACTCGCTCATGAAGCTGCCATCGGGATTCTTCAGAGTGACGCGGTACCGGTAGGGTCCGCCTTTGGCCGCGACGGAGCAGAGGCTCGCCGCCGAGGCCAGCGCCTGGTCCCCCGTGACGCTGTTGAACGAGGTCTTGAGGGCACCTTCGGCGTCAAAGCAAAAGTCCTTCAGGAGGAGCGGCTTCGCCTCGCCGCCGCCGGCGAGCTCAGAGCAGGTCTTGACCTGGTTCGGATCGTTGATGGAACCACCGGGAGGGAATCCGCCGCCGGGGCCGCCGGGGCCGCCGAAGGTCAGCACGGTCGGCGTCGAGTAGGGCGAGCGGTGCAGGGACTGGAGCAGCATCTGCATCATCGAGAGCGGGTCGAGGCTCGAGTCGACGAACGTAGGCGGCGAGTGGTCGAAATTTCCCGCCTGTGACTTCATCATGAGGTCGTTGATGATGTTGCCGGCGATGCGGCTCTTGATGTCGGACTCAGGCATGACCGAGTCGCCGATCAGCGTGAAGTTATCGCCCGTTCCGGACAGGTCGAGGTTCGGGAAGACCGTCTGGGACACCGCGCCGTTCTTGGTCTCCTGAACGACGAGGGTCTTCGTGCCGTCGTCTTCCGCGCGGACGAAGAGCGTTGGCGCGCCGCCGTCGCCGCCGCCGTCGCCGCCGCTGCCCGCGGAGTTGAAGGGCGAGTAGCCCATTTTGGAGCAGGTGGTGGCATCGACTGGCTGCGGTCCGCAGTTGGAGCCGCAGTTGCCGCCCGGCGACATCCCGGTCGGGCCGCCTGGGCCGCCTGGGCCGCCTGGGCCGCCTGGGCCGCCTGGGCCGCCTGGGCCGCCTGGGCCGCCTGGGCCGCCTGGGCCGCCTGGGC
>JAYVWD010000376.1:0-1666 GCA_043786345.1 Pseudomonadota bacterium | reverse complement strand
CCTCGGCCTGTCGGCGACGGTCGAGCGCGTCGACGGCAAAGAGGAGCTCATTTACCGCCTGCTCGGCCCCAAGGTCTACGAAGGCCGGATCGATCAGATGGGCGCGTCCGTGCTCTCGCCTTACGACGTCGTCAGCATCGAGGTGCCGCTCAGCCCGGCCGAGGAGCTCGCCTACCGCGAGGCGCGGGCCGTCTACACGGACTTCGTGAAGCGCATGCGCATCAACTTCTCGCAGCGCGACGGCTGGGTCCAGTTCGTCCGGGTCGCCGCCCGCACGCCGGGCGGCCGCGAGGCGCTCAAGGCGCACCGCGAGCAGAAGCGTCTGGCGCAGGCCTCCGCCGCGAAGCTCGTCGAGCTCTGGCGGATCCTGCAGCGCCACAAGAACGACAAGATGATCCTCTTCACCGACGACAACTCCATGGCCTACCGGGTCGGGCGCGAGTTTTTCCTGCCAGTCCTCACGCACCAGACCAAGCTCAAGGAACGCAAGCGCATGCTCGAGGCCTTCCGCACCGGCGAGGTCTCGGCGCTCGTCACCTCCCGCGTGCTGAACGAAGGCGTCGACGTCCCGGATGCCAGCGTCGGCGTCGTCATCTCGGGGAGCGGCGGCGTGCGCGAGCACGTGCAGCGGCTCGGCCGCATCCTGCGCCACCAGCCGGGCAAGCGCGCCGTATTATATGAATTGATCTCGGCCGGCACGAGCGAGCGCTACACCAACGAACGCCGCAAGCAGCACCACGCCTACCAGGGCGGGGGGGCCCCCTGAGATGTTGACCAAGGACCACCTGAAGTACCGGGTCCGGACCGGCCGCGCGATCCCGCTGCTCATCGAGAAGGAGGACGCGCCGGCGCGGGCGAGCGCCGCCGAGATCCTGGCGTTGTTCCTCGGGGCCGAGGGCTCGACGCTCGACGAGGTCTTGGACTCGATGCCGGCCGAAGGGGCGCTGGCACCGGCGTTCGCGAAACTCATCCTCTCCAAATGCGGTTTGGACGACGATGACTCGGGGATCGAGGAGCTGCGCTGGCGCGCCTTCAAGGCCGCCGGCGCGATGCTCCGGAGCGGCGCGGCGCTGACCGCCGACGAGTACCGCGCTGGAGTCACCCTGGCCTTGGGCCTGGAGGCGCCGGAAGAGCTTCAAGCGCAGCTCTACGCTGATCTGCCCGGTTGCAAGAAGGTGTCGGGCGTGCCGCGCTGGACGCCCGAGGAGCTGATCGACCGCTATAACGTCGCGCAGGTACAGGGGCTCCTGCTCGCGGCGCGCCGCATCACCCTCGAGATGGGCAAGGTCAGCGTCGGGGAAAAGCGCGAGCTCTTCCGCCAGATCAAATTTCATCGCCTGCTCTGCGAGGTGAGCGGGACCGCGGTGACGCTGTCGGGTCCGCTCAGCATTTTCGACCAGGCGGCGACCTACGGCTCGCGCCTCGCCAACTTCTTTCCCCATGTTCTCCACATCGGGGAGTGGGCGCTCGAGGCGGAACTTACCCTTAAGAAGCGGGATCTTACGTTCAAGATCGATCACAAGAGCGGTCTAAAGAGCCCTCATCAGAAACGGACCGGCTACGTGCCGGAGGAGCTGAGCGCATTCTCGGACGCCTTCAACCTGCTGCAGAAGGGGAAATGGGCGATCGGCCCGGGCGAGGACTTCGTCCACGTCGGCCGCGAGTC
>JAYVWD010000375.1:0-1611 GCA_043786345.1 Pseudomonadota bacterium | reverse complement strand
CCCCCCGAGCCGGCATCCGCCGCATCGGGCCCCGGTCCATCTCCTTCATGCCGTTTCCGCCCATCGCGGGGAGCGCCAGCGACGGCATCGGTACGTCGTCCTCCGCTTCGAGCAGGCCGGCCGCGACGGCGGCGCGAGCGAGGCGCGCCAGGTGGACCGCGGCCTCGGCATCGGCCTCGGCGAGGCGGAGGGCCAGCAGCGTCGCGCGGCTTTCGAGCACGGCGCCGACGGCGCCGCGTCCCTGCTCGTATTCGGCCCGGGCCGACTCGTCGTGGGCGCCGAGCGCGGGCAGGATGTCGTCGCGCAGCGTCGCGAGGTTGGCCGCGAGCCGCGCGGCGCGCCGGGCGACGCGGCCCTCCGCCTGAGCTTTGCGCACCTCGTGCCAGGCGACGCGGCCTGCCGTCCTGCGCGTGGCGTGCGCCCGGTCCTCTTCGAGGGACGCGCGCCGGGGGCCCGAAAAAAGCGGCAGCGACAGGCCGACCATCCCGCCGAGGCGCGGCTTGTCGTCCATCGCCCCCGGCTCGCGCATCAGCATCGCCCCCGCGCTAAAGGTCGGCAGGGTCGCGCGGTAAGCGGCGTCGGCGCGCGCGGCCTCGGCGGCGCCGGCGCTCCGGAGCGCCGCCACCGTGCCGTCGCGGTGGGAATCCGGCCCCTCGTCGGGCGGATAGGCGAGCTCGAAGGCCTGGCCCGGCGACGCCGGCTGCCCCATGAGCGCGAAGGCTTCCGCCTCTAGGGCCTCGCGCTCGCCGGCGAGGGTCTCGAAGTTGGCGCGGACGACGAGGGCGCCGCTCCGCGTCGTGAGGAGGTCCATGTGCGAGCCGACACCCTGCTTGTAGCGGGCGCCGCTGAGGGCCTGCATCCGCTCGGCCTCGGCGACGGCGGCGCGCTGAACCGCGAGCTCCCGATCGAGCGCCACCATCCGGAGGAAAAGGCGCTTCGCCTCGTAGACGCGGCGGGCCGCGCCCGTTTCGCGCGCGGCGTCGGCGGCCTCGGCGCCGAATGCCGCGGCGCGCTCCTCGGCGGCGAGCGTCCCGGGCCAGGGGAAAGACTGCGCGAGCAACAGCTTGTCGGTCATCGGCTCGCGCTCGAACGAGAGCGTCGGGTCCGGAAGGATGCCGGCCCGGCGGGCCGCGTTATGGGCGTGCTCGGCCTCGAGGGCGTCGAGGGCGGCCTCGGGGTGGCCCTTTTCGACGGCGGTGATGAAGGTGTTGAAGGAAAGGCGGGCGGCCGGAGCGGGACCGGGCTCCGCCCACGCCGGGGCTCCGAGCAGGAGGCCGACGACCAACATAAATATTTGAAATCCAAGCATTTTTTGCCTAAGTCACGAAGGTCTCACGAGGGATTACGGGCCAGGCGGGAAAATGTGACGGGGACCGTCACAGAATCGCCGGCCGGCCGTAATCCCGACAGGAGAACCGATGAGCATCCCGCCCCCGATCGATGCCGCAATCTACGCCCGCGTGCGCCGCGACCTGGCGCCGTCGCCGACCCGCGTGCACGGGGCGATCGCCACGAGCGTCGGGCTCGGCGGCCTGGTGTCGCTTTTTATTTGCGGCCAGTTCGGCATCGGCCTGAGCAGCGCTGCCGCGGCGGTCCACGGGATGATCATGG
>JAYVWD010000374.1:0-2114 GCA_043786345.1 Pseudomonadota bacterium | reverse complement strand
CGCCCGCCGATCGGCAGCAACAACTGGGCCTGGCGCGGGAAATCCGGCCATTTCCTGGCGAACGACCCGCACCTCGGCAACGGCGTCCCCGACATCTGGTACGTCCTGCGCATGAAGGCCGCTCCCGACGACTGGACGGTCGGCGCCGCGATCCCCGGAATTCCCGGCATCGTCCTCGGGATGAATCCGGCGTTGGCCTGGGCGTTCACCAATACGGGCGAGGACGTGGACGACCTCCTCGAGGAGCACCTGAGCGCCGACGGCAAGACCTATGAAGTGCGGCCCGGCGAGTGGGCGCCGGTGGCGACCAAGACCTTCGCGATCACGGTGAAAGGCGAGGCGGCGCCGCGCCAACTCGTCGCGAGCTTTACCGCGCGTGGGCCGCTGGCCCGCCGCGCCGGCCTCGGCGAGGGGCTTTATGCGCGGCAATTCCTCGCGCTCAAGGACGGGTCGCTGCGCCTGCCGTCGCTGGCGATGATGCGCGCCAAGAGCCTGGACGAGCTCGACCGAAACCTGGACGAGCTGCGCGTCCCGGCGCAGAACGTCCTGATGATGGACGCTGAAGGGACGATCCGCTACCGGACCTCCGGCACCGGACCGGTACGGAAGATGGCCGGCAACGTGCCGCGGCCGGCGCTCGAGGGCGCCTGGGACGGGTTCGAGCCGCAGTCGCGGCGGAAAAAACTGACCAAGCCCGCCGGCGAAGGCGACGTGGCCTTCCTCGCGACGGCGAACGAGCGCATCTGGACGGACGGTTTCGGCGGCCACAACTGGTACACGGACGACCGCAAGGACCGGCTGCGCACCCTGCTTTCCGCGCGCCCCGACCTGACCCGCGCCGATATGGAGCGGATGCAGCACGACACCACGAGCCGGTTCCGCGCCCAGCTCCTGGCCTGGGTGGCGGCGCACGCCGGCGAGGAGCCGGCCTGGAAGGGCTGGGACGGCGACAGCCGCTCGAACCCGCAAGCCTTCACGGAATCTTCGGTCGTCGAGGATGAGCTGCTCACGCTCCTGCTCGCCCGGGTTCGGGCGGCGTTCCTTACGCCGGCCGACCGGGACACGAAATTTCTGTCGTCCAACAAGCGCGCCTGGGTGCTCGCGGTCCTCGACGCGCCGGGCAACGACGGCCTCGCGCCGTTCGGCCTGGAGGCCGCCGAGGTCGCGCGCCATCTGGTCGACGTGGTGAAGGCGCAGCGCCAGGGACTCAGGCCGCACCAGCAGGAAAACCAGTGGGAAGGTCAGCACCCGTTCGTCGGGCGGATCCCCGTGATCGGCAACCTTTTTGCGGTCAAGCAGTTCGACCAATGGGGCGCCTTCGATACGGTCGCGGCCGAGCAAAGGAAGCACGGGCCCTCCATGCGGATCGTCTGGGACATGGGCCACCCGTGGGATTCGACCTGGGTCTTCCCCGTCGGCCAGTCCGGGCACGTGGCGAGCGGTCATTACGATGACTTTCAGGCGCTTTGGATCGCGGGCAAGACCGTGCCCGTCTTCCCGCCGGGCGCTGAAGGGTGGGAGTTCCATGGGCGCCATAAATAAAATCGTGTTTATCGTCGCGGCCGTGGTCGCGACCGGCTGCGGGACCAGCTCGAACGTCCTCGGCCTCCTGACGCCGGGCGTACAGCGCGACACCTATGCGAACCTACTGGTGACGGCGCGGGCGGCCTACGACCGCGGCGACCTGCCGCGCGCCCTCGTGCTCTCGAAGCAGGCGCACGAGCTGGACCCCGACGCCGGGGAGGCCGCGATCCTCTATGGCTTCGTCAACCTGTCGCTGGCCCACGGCGATCCCTATAGCCTGGCGGGCGGGCTCATCAAGTATCAGAAGGACAAGCCCGTCGACGTGTCGCCGCTCACGGCCTTAAAGACCGTGATCGGGCTCAAGGACGCGGAGCTGCTGTCGATGGGCGCCGTCGACGCCACGCAGGCGGAGCTGCCCGTGATCATCCCGGGATGTGTCGAGACCGTGCGCGTGACGAGCGCGCGCCTCGCCTACGTCAACGAGGCCCTCGTCGCAGTTTGCCCGTACGTGCCGGTTCCCATTCGGGTGCTCGACGACGTGCGGCAGCGCTGCGCGCCCTCGGCGCGCGTCGGCGAGGAGTCGTTCCGGG
>JAYVWD010000373.1:0-4649 GCA_043786345.1 Pseudomonadota bacterium | reverse complement strand
CTCGACGTGCACCGGGTGCCCCGAGCCCAAGTCGCCTTCGAGCATATAGTGCGTGAAGACCTTGACCGACTGGCACGAGGCTTTTTTGCAGCTCGTGCGCCAGGCGAAGTCCTCGTTCTTGAAGCACTGGGACGCGCCCGACCCGGGCATGCGCTGGGCGAGGCCGTCGTCGCACTTGTCGGCGTCGGTCACCTGCAGTTGGCCGGGCGCCTTCGGGTCGAACGGGTCGGTGGCCTCGGCTTTCTTGTCGTCGTGGACCTCCATGTAGCAGCCGCCGATGGTGGTGAGCAGGCCTGCGAGCGGGAGCGCGAGCAGGGCGCGCGCCGAACGGGCCGAGAGAGCCAGGGACATGGTCGGATCCTCCAATTGTCGCGCAAAGGAGTGTGCGCTGGGTTATGCGGCGTGCCCCTTTGCAGCGCACGTGCCAAGCTCGGCGGCGCCCCAGGAGAAAGCCGGCAACCGCCCGCGCCGCCCGGTGTTGGCGCAAGATGAGACGACTGGTTTACAAATGTGACTGTGTCCCGCGCGTTATGATGGCGGGTTTAGATGAGAAAACGTTTGGAACAAGTGTGGACGGGCGCACACAGACCACACAAAAAAAAGCGGGCCGGCAAGCGGTCCGCATTCCCAGATTCGGGAAAAATACGGGCGGCGGCTCAGTCGGCCACTTTCGCCTGCATGGCCGCGACATCGGGCAGGCCGCCGCCGCCGACGACGGCGCGCAGCGGAACATGGTGCTCGACCTCTTGCCCGTAGGGCTGCGGCATCTTGATGTCCCAGGCGAGCCCGAAGACTTTCATCAGCTTGATGACCTGCCAGGTGAGGTCGAACTCCCACCAGCGCCGGCCGGCCGGCGCGACGTCGGGCTGGGCGTGGTGGTTGTTGTGCCAGCCTTCGCCGAAGGCGAGGATGCCGACCCACCAGGTGTTGGTCGACTGCTCGGGCGTCTCGTAGTTACGGTAGCCCCATTTGTGGGTGGCGCTGTTGACGAACCAGGTGGCGTGGTAAACGAGGGCGCAGCGTGTCCAAACGCCCCAGAGCATGTATTCCACGCCGAGGGTGGCCCAAAGGGTCAGGCCGAGGGCGGCCTGCATCGCGACCTGCACCCAGTGCTTGGTGAGCCACATGAGGTACGGGTCGGCGGCGATGTCGCGGGCGAACTTGCGGAGCTTGGCGACGTCGGTGATCTCGGGGTTGACGAAGCACATCCAGCCGATGTGGCTCCACCAGAAGCCCTTGGTCGAATCGTGCGGGTCCTTGGCCGTATCGGTGTAGGCGTGGTGCATGCGGTGGTGGCCGACCCATTCGAGCGGGCTGCGCTGGAGCGCCAGCACGCCGAAGGTCGCGAGCACGCGCTCGACCCAGACCGGCGCCTTGAAGGAGCGGTGCGTCATCAGGCGGTGGTAGCCGAGCGTGATGCCGAGCATGCCGGTGACGAAGTAGAGGCCGACGCAGGTCGCGAGGGCGCCCCACGAGAAGAAGAAGAGGGGGCCGAGCAGCGCGAGCGCGTGCATCACGATGAACCAACCGATGATCGTCCGGTCGGGCTTGAGTTTGGGCGCCACGGTTTTCATGGACATACCGTCCTTCGGGGAGAGTTGAGGATGAGCTACAGCGTCTGCCATGCTCGCAAGTTAAAGCATCCTTCGGCCGGAGGCTGTAATGAGGGCGTCACGGAAATGTAAAAGCCGTGTAATGGCTCGTTAGCCGGCGAAACTCGTGAATATTCGGGGGATATTCGGGGAATCTTCAGCTCCGGGGCGGCTCGTTTCCGGGGCGCCACTTGATGTTGCAGCCAATACTGGGCTTCTGGGCGGGGCTTGGGGTTTTGCCGGCGGCCACCAGGTTGACGGCCTGGGTCAGGTCGGCCCCGGTCACGGCGACGCCGTTGCCCGGCCGGGCCCCGTCAAACTGGCCTCTATAAACTAATTTTAGTTTAGAATCGAAGAGGTAGAGGTCGGGGGTGCAGGCGGCGCGGAAGGCCTGGGCGACGGCCTGAGACTCGTCGAGGAGGTACGGAAAGCCGTAGCCCCGCTGGCGGGCCTCGGCGCGCATCCGGTCGGGCGCGTCGGCCGGGTACTTCTGGATGTCATTCGAGTTGATCGCGACGACGCCGACGCCTTTTTCCCGGTATGCAGCGGCGACCTGGGCGATGCGGTCGGCGATCAGCTGCACGTACGGGCAGTGGTTGCAAAGGAACATCACCAACAGGCCCCGGGGCCCCAATAAGGCGTCGCGGGCGACGGGTTTGCCGTCGAAATCCAGCAGCGTGAAATCAGGGGCCCCGGTCCCGAGCGGAAGCATGGTCGATTCGGTTTTCGCCACGGGAGAGGTCCTCCAGCCGCGCGGGATTGCACGGGAAAGTGCGGGGGTTTTTTCCCGCCTAAAGGCGCGCGGGGGCGGCGCCGATGCCCCGCCAAGGTATTTGAGGAGGTCGCGTTGCGCAAGCTTTCACTCGGTAAAACAGGCAGAAAAACGCTGGTCGCGGCGGCTTTCGGCGCCGTCCTCGCCTGCGGCGCGGAGGGGCCCGTGGGGCTCACGGGCCGCAAAACCGCGAAATCCGCCCACGCGACCGCCCCCGCGGCGAGCGCCGACGCCCAGGCGACGGCGGCGGGGGGCGCGCGGACCTACGCGACCGACGCGGCCTTGCCGGGGTGCGACACGGCGCGCGACGGCGCGCTGGCCTATGTGCTCGCGACGATGTCCTTCCGGGTCTGCTCTGGGCGGCGGCGAGATCGGTTTCAAGGCGGGCAGCGGCCCGGCGCGCTCAGCCATTCCAGCAGCGCCCGCTGGGCTCCCACCGGCGCCGGCAGCGCCGCCAGCTCGCGCCGCGCCGCGCGCAGATCGGCCCCCGTGTCGACGTCGCTCAACGGCCGCAGCGTGGCGACCCGCCCGAGGGCGGCGAGCTCCGCGCCGAGCCGCGCGGCCGTCTCCGGCGCGCTCATCGGGACGCCGAGCCAGCGCGCCCGCGGGATGGGCCGGGCGCCGGCCAGCAGGTAAAACCCGCCGTCGTGCGCCGGCCCGATGGCGAAGTCGGCGCCGTCGGCCAGCGCCGCGCGCGCCGCCGCGAAGTCGGCGGCCGAGATCTGCGGGCAGTCGGCGCCCACCAGATAAACTATTTCGTGTTTAGCAAAGAGGGCGCCGTAAACGTGGTTCAGGCGCTCGGCGAGCCCCCCTTCGCCCTGCCAGATGCAGGGAAAGGACGGCCAGCTCAACAGCCCGCCGGACTCCGCCACGGCCCAGTATGGCGTGAACTCCATTTCGGAAAGAACCTGTTCGACGGCCCGCCAGGAGAGGTCGTAGAACTCCGCCGCGACCTCCTCGCCGAGCGCCGCCGCGAGCCGCGTCTTGACCGGGCTCAAGCCCGGCGTCTTGACGAACGCGGCGCAGGCCGCGGTCACGGGGCGAGCCGCTTGCGCAGGGTGAGGACGAGCTCCGGCACCGCTTGCTTATAGGTGAGCAGGATGTGCCGCAGCGTCGTCGGCCCCCAGCCCTTCTGGCGGTACTTGCGCGCGCTCGTGTACAGCGCGGCCCCGGTGCAGCGCAGCGCCACGCCGGCCCGCCCCGCCTTCCACACGAAACCATGGTCTTCCCCGTAGGCGACGCGCGGGTCGAAGCCGCCGAGCCGCTCGAACGTCGAGCGCTGGACGCAGAACCCCTGGTCGCCGAACGGCATCCCGAGGGCGTGCGAGCGCACATAGGCGCCGAGGGCGTTGACCGGCATGAGGCTCGGCCCGTCGTCGAGGAATTTGAGGTCGAAGTAGTGTAGCGCCTCGGGATCGACCTTGAGCGACGCGAGCAGCGCCTGCACGCCTTCAGCCGCCTGGCGCGTCTGGATCCGGTGCGGCGTCAGGCGCGAATCCGCGTGCAGGAACCAGAGGAAACGGCCGGTCGCGGCGCTCGCCCCGGCGTTGAGCTGGAGGGCCCGGCCGCGCTGCGTCTGCAGCCACACCAGGCGAAACCGCCGGCCGTCGAGGTTCTCGGTGATGCCGAGGCGCCCCTTGGGCGGGAACGGGCTGGCGAGGATCACCTCGCTGCCCGTCGGCAGATGCGCGAGGTCCGCGGCCAGTCCGCACCAGGCCGCCTCGGCCGGCGCGAGCGGGATGATGACGGAAAGAAGCGGGCGCCGCGCGTGGGTCAACAGCAGGCCTCCGTGCTGCAGTCGCCGGCGACCCTAAGCGCGGTCAGCGCGTAGTCCGCGCCTTTGGTCTCGCGCGGATCGCGCCGCAGGATGCCGCCCGTACAAGGGAACGGCTTCGCCTCGCCCTCGGCCACCGCGGTCAGCGGGACGACAGGGAGGAATTGCCCGGCGTAAGGGGCGCGCGTGAAGAGCTCGAAGGTCTTGCGGCAGACCGCGACGCGCTCGCCGCGCACGAAGGTGTGCCCGTCGTCGTCGGTCACCGCGGAAAAAGGGCCCTTGTAGATCAGCGCGTCCTTGTGGTCCCAGCACGGGCCGTCCTTGCCCTTATAGGCGACGACCGTCACCGCGCGGAACTCGATGCCCGAGACGGTCTGCCAGGGGTGCTCGTCGCGCTTCGCCAGCTCGACGCCGTAAAAGCCGGCGTCGGTGAAGGCCGCGAGGAAGTCCGCCTCCTGAAAGGCGCCGGAGATGCAGCCGCTCCAGAGCGTCGGGTCGGCCGCCATGTGCG
>JAYVWD010000372.1:0-5644 GCA_043786345.1 Pseudomonadota bacterium | reverse complement strand
CACGAGACGCACCGCAAGAACATCGAGATGGTCCGCCGCATCGCCCGCGAGGCCGGCCGCCACGTCTCGATCCTGCAGGACCTCCAGGGCCCCAAGATCCGCGTCGGCAAGCTCCAGGGCGACCAGATGGAGCTCGTCTCGGGCGCCACCTACGTGCTCGCCTACGGCGCCGAGCAGACCTCGCCGACCATCATCCCGATCGACTACCGCGAGCTCGTGCACGACGTGCGCGAAGGCCAGCGCGTGCTCATGGACGACGGCCTCCTGTCCCTCAAGATCGAGAAGATCCAGGGCGAGAACGTCCACGTGCGCGTGATCGACGGCGGCATCCTCAAAAACCGCAAGGGCGTCAACTTCCCCGACGCCAAGCTCTCGCTGCCGGCGCTGACCGAGAAGGACAGCCGGGACCTCCTCTTCGGCATCAGCCAGGGCGTCGACTTCGTCGCGCTCTCCTTCGTCCAGGACCCGGAGGACGTCCTCCAGGTGAAGAAGATGATCGCGGCGCTCGGCAGCGACACGCCGGTCATCGCCAAGATCGAGAAGCTCTCGGCGATCGACGAGATCGAGGAGATCTGCCGCGTGTCCGACGGCCTGATGGTCGCCCGCGGCGACTTGGGCGTCGAGGGCTCGGTCGAGCGGGTCCCGGGCTTCCAGAAGCGCATCGTCGACACCGCCGCGCGCATGTCGCGCCCCGTCATCATCGCGACGCAGATGCTCGAGTCCATGATCGAGAACCCCCAGGCGACGCTCGCCGAGATGGCCGACGTCGCCAACGGCGTGCTCGACGGCGCCGACTGCCTGATGCTCTCGGGCGAGGTGGCGAGCGGCAAGTACCCGGTCGAATGCGTGAAGCAGATGGTCTCGATCATCGAGCAGGTCGAGGCCTGGACCTTCAAGCGCCCCGAGCGCTACCAGATGGAGGAGGTCGAGCGCGACCACTGGGAAGAGCACGAGGCGATCGCGCGCGCCGCCTGCGAGGCGGCGGACGCGCTCAACGCCAAGGCCATCGTGTGCCTGACGCTGACCGGCGCGATCGCGCGCTCTATCGCGCGCTGGCGCCCGTCGACCCCGGTCATCGCGATCAGCCCGCGCAAGGACGTGATCCAGCGCTTGGTGATGGTCTGGGGCGTCTACGGCATGCAGAACCCGCTCTTCTACAACACCGACGTCCTGCTCCAGGACCTGCCGCAGCTCCTCAAGAGCCTCGGCGTCGTCAACACGGGCGAGACCATCGTGATCACGGCGGGCATTCCGATCAACCAGATGCGCCCGACGAACATGATCAAGATCAACCGCATCCCTTGAATTTCATTTAGTTTTCCAGAAAAATCTAAAGTGAATTCAAGCTCCTCAGCGGTTTGACCGATTGCAAAGGCATGAGCACCGGAGCTGAAAAACGCTTAGCCGTTCGTCATCCCCTCACGGGGGATTTGACCGGAAGCATGGTGTCCGTCAAGAGCGGCAGCAAGATTCCTTGCATCGCCGTCGACGTGTCGCAGACGGGCATGCGCATCATCCTGACCTTGGACCTCAACGTCGGGACGGCGCTCGTCCTCAAGATGAACGGCCTCGTCATCCCCCTCGAGGTGGCGTGGTGCCGGAAAGAGCCGACCCGCAAAGGCTACTTCGCCTGCGGCCTCAGGCGCTGCAACGAGGCGCAGGACCTCGAGCGCATCTTCACCGACGTCGGCTGGATGGACGAGGACGAGAAGGCCGCCGCTAACGCCCAGCGCTAAAGGCCGCCCTCGCAGCGGCGCTTGATCACGCCCAGGATCAGCTCCTGCACGTCGCGCATGATGCCGTCGGTCCAGACCGAGGCGTAGGCGTTGAAGTGCGTCGAGAGCCGGTGCTCGCTCGCGAGCCGCAGCCGGACCTTGCCGTCCCCGGCTGGCTCCAGCCGGTACTCGCCGCGCAGCACGTCGAAGTACGGGCCGCCGACGGTCACGTGCTCGTCGAGCGTCGTCGCCGGGATCGTCGTGGCGTCGGCCTTGATGGCGAAGGTTGGGTGGGTGAGAGTCTCTTGCCGTTCACGCAGGGGCCCTTTCCCGGGCTACAATGCCAGGTAACACACGCGATCACAGTAAAGCCGGAGGCCGAGCGAAGACCATGGAAAAGTTACGCTCCTTTACCGCGACGGCGGCCCTTTTTTTCCTCGGCGCGCCCCTGGCTCTGGCAGCGGGCGGCGGCAAATCCTACGTCTCGCTCGCCCTCACGCGGGTGGTGGACGAGTCGCAGGCCGACACCGCCAAAGCAAAGAACGAGGTCTTCATCCTCAACCTCACCGGCGCCTGGGTGCAGGCCTCGGGGCTCAGCTTGGGGCTGAAGTACTTCGACTTCACCCAGAACGGGCAGATCCTCTCGTCGGCGAGCGGCACGGTGATCCAGGGGTTCGGGCCGTTGATCGGCTACTACCATCCGTCCGGGTTTTTCGGGAATTTTTCCTACCTGTATAAGCCGACAAAAAAGGTGAACGACGCCGCCCGGGCCGAGGCCGAGACTCTGAAGGACGGCGACGGCTACGTCATCGATCTCGGGAAGGCGTTCGAGCTCGGCGGGTTCGGCGTCGCCGTACAAGTCAGCTACAGCAAGGTGACCTACAAGAAGGCGGAGATCCGCGGTCTGATCAACGAGGTCGACCTGGACGGGAACTGGTACGACTCGAGCACGTACCCGTATATTGCCGGCCTCATATACTTCTGAGAGGTGGAGGGGGGCGTTTATTTTGCGGGGGCAAGCCCCCGCCCCCCCCTTTTTGCGGGCGTAAGCGCCACGCTCTCGGCAGATTCAGCGACCGATGATCGGGCGCAGGACCAGCTCGGGGGCGCCGTCTTCGTCGACGAGGTGGGTGCGCGTCACGCGGTCCAGGTCGACGGGGTACTTGAGGTGCATGCAGCTGACGCGGTTCCGCCCCAGGTTCTTGGCGCGGTAGAGCATCAGGTCGGCCGCCTTGATCAGGTCCTCGGCGCGGCCGTCGAAGCCGCGCGCGACCCAGGCGACGCCGACCGAAGCCGTGATGTGGATCGTGCTGCCGTCGCGGGTGTACGCCGAGGCCTCGACCTGGCGGCGGAGCAGCTCGGCCTTCTGCTTGAGGGCCATGGCGTCCTCGGCTTCGGCGCCGATGATGAACTCGTCGCCGCCATAGCGCGCCGCGACGTCGTGGTCGCCGAAGATCCCGCTCCGCCCGATCCCGCGCCCGACCTCGGCGATCACGTAGCTGCCGACCAGGTGGTTCGTCGTGTCGTTCACCGTCTTGAAGTGGTCCAGGTCGATCATCATCACCCCGAGCGCCAGGCGCCCGCGGCGGCAGTGGCGCATCGCCTCGCTGAACTTCAGGTTGAAGCTCCGCATGTTCGCGAGTCCGGTGAGCTCGTCGGTGAAGCTCAGGATCCGGAGCCGGTGGTTGGCGCTGCGCAGCTCGTCGGTCATCGCCTTGAGGCGCAGCACCGCGCGCACGCGCGCCATGACCTCCTGCGGCGAGCAGCCGCGGCGCAGGAAGTCGTCGGCCCCCATCTCGAGGCACTGGACGGATAGCGTGCTGTCGTCCGCCGAGCGGCTGTCGATGAAGACGATGCCGGTGTGGCGGGAGTTCTCGGTCTCGCGCACCGTGCGGCAGATGTGGCGGCCCGCGCTCTGGACGTCGTGGCAGCTGATCAGGATCAGATCCGGGTGGCTCGCCTGGAACGTGGCGAGGGTGTCCTCCGAGGTCCTGGTCTCGAGGATGTCAAATTCGGCCGCGGTCGCGTGTTGGCGCAGAATCTGCACCAGATGGGCGCGATCCTGGTCGTGTGGCTCGACGACCAGCACCTTCATTTGACGATGCATTTCCCGTCCGACGTTTCGCAAAAGTATCCGCTCCTCTAGGCGCGACCCCATCGATCACCGCCCCACGTCGCTAGGACTATCGGATGCCCGCCGGCATTCTTGACGGAATTCCTCGGTTCTGGGGCAAACGCCCAAGCCCCAAGAGGAAAACGCTTGGGACGGGGGGCCGAAAAACGTGCTTTTCCAGGGCCGTCGGCGGCCTTGGGCCCGGGCGGCAGAAGGTGCCGGGGGCGATCGGCAAAATCGTCTTTAGTTACAACGCTTAAGGCTTCTGTCCGGTGCTCCGAAGAGCCCTTCGAGATCAAAAAACCCTCAGCCTCAGGCAAGCCCAAAGCGATGCAGAGCAGCGGAAACAAGCCGGAATCGGGACGCGGCGGCTACCAGCCCTTGAGTGGCCGGTCCGACAAGGTCGACGAGGCGCTCGCCAAGGTGAGCCGCGACGCCAAGCGTCTGCGCCGCCCAAGCGTGTTCCTGCGCGCCGCGCGGGTCCTCTTCCTCGTCGGTTTCATCAGCAGCCTCGGCCTCGGCTGGGGCGGCTACCAGTGGCTCAAAGAGCTCGGCGTGTTCGAGATCAGCAAGTCCCAGCTCGACGTCATCGTGCAGGTGAAGCCGCTCGACAACAGTGAGGTCTTCGACCGCG
Organism: Pseudomonadota bacterium; assembly: GCA_043786345.1. GTDB lineage: Bacteria > Bdellovibrionota_B > Oligoflexia > Oligoflexales > CAIYRB01 > JANOTL01. Next base: position 1,182 of record JAYVWD010000372.1, on the reverse strand, counting down.
ACGGCGCCAAGGTCGGCGAGTACTTCAACTCGTACCAGATCTACGTCCCCTTCGAGAAGCTCCCCAAGGACCTGGTCAACGCCATCGTCGCGATCGAGGACCGGAGCTTCTGGACCCACAAGGGCTTCGACCCGAAAGGCATGCTGCGCGCCGCGGTCGCCAAGCTCCGGGGCGGCGGCTCCGACCAGGGCGCCTCGACCCTCACCCAGCAGATCGTACGCCACTTCCTCCTGACCAATGAGAAGACGCTCGCGCGCAAGGTGAAGGAGGTCGCCCTCGCGATCCAGCTCGAGCGCCTCATCAGCAAGGAGAAGATCCTCGAGATCTACGCCAACTCGCTCTTCCTCGGCAACGGCAGCTACGGCATCGGCGCCGCGGCGCGCCGGTACTTCGGCAAGGAGGCGGGCGCGCTGTCGACGCAGGAATCCGCGCTGATCGCCGGCCTCTTCCAGTCCCCGAGCCGCTTCAACCCGGTGCACAACGCCAAACGCGCCAAGCAGCGCCAGGGCCAGGTCCTCAAGGCGATGTACAAGGCCAAGATGATATCCTTCGCCAAGGCGAAGGAGCTCATGAAAGAGCCGCTCGACTACAAAGAGTACAAGCCCATGAACACGGCCTTCGTGCCGTACTGGGTCGACTACATCAAGCAGGACGCGGAGCGGCTCCTCAAAGCCAAGGGCATCAAGCTCGAGAACCAGGGCCTGCGCATCTACTCGACCTTGGACCAGTCCCTCCAGCACCTGGCCGAAGGCGCCGTCAACGATGCCGCCAAGCCCCTCGATGCCGCCGCCGAGCGCACGCAGCAGGTCAAGTTCAAGGACGGCAGCATCAACAACGCCACCGTCGAGGCCGCGCTCCTCAGCGTCGACCCGCGCAACGGCGAGATCCTGGCGATGGTCGGCGGCCGCGACTACGCCAAGTCCAAGTTCAACCGCACCTACCAGGCGCTGCGCTCGCCGGGGTCCTCCTTCAAGCCGGTCGTCTACTCGCTCGCCCTCCAGAGCAAGTGGAAATGGAGCGACATGATCTACGTGTCGCCGATCACGATCAACAACTACCGCCCCCACACGCCCGACGAGGACATGCTCACCGAGACGACGCTCATGCGGGCGTTCTACCGCTCGATGAACACGCCGACCGTCGAGCTCGGCGAGAAGCTCGGCCTCAAACACATCATCGAGC
>JAYVWD010000371.1:0-2182 GCA_043786345.1 Pseudomonadota bacterium | reverse complement strand
CAGTTCAACGCCGTGATGGCCGGCTGCGGCTTCAACTTGGCAGCAAGCTCTATCGGGCAGTCCTTTTGCGAATTTTCGCGGCGATGATTGAGTGCATTTTGGCGTTTCGACCGGCGTTTTGTAGGTGCTGAGCGCCAAACGTCGATTTTGACCGGCGTTCAAAATGTGTTTTTCAGGGCCGACTATGTGACAGGGCGGAGACCGTAGGGCCGGTCGAAACGGCAGCCGGATCCGCCGGAAAAGGTGGAGCCCCGGAACTTAGAACGTACTATTCTTCGTCAGTAGGGTCGCACGGCCGTTAGGCTCAGCGTGTTCGCTTGGGGCGCGGTTGCGATCGTCTCTGGAGTCGCCACCGTCGCGTCCGGCGCGAGCGCGGCGTAGCTCGTGGCCGCGGAAGTAGACAGCGTGCAAGCTGCCGTCGGATGCCGGCAGCAAGGCGGCGGAGCCGATGTCGGGATAGGCGTCAACGGTCACGGTCGCCGGGGTGTCGCCGAGGCGCACAAGCATCAGTTTTGCCGCTTCGTTGACGCCGTACAGCGCGAGCGCAGCCGGCCGGCCGCCGCTGTCGATCTGCACGTCGAGAACCCTGGCTTCAGCATCGGCGAAGAGGGCGACCGGCGCCGGCGCCACGCCGCCTGGAGCGACCTTGGCATAGCTCAGGCCGAAGCCGTTCGCTTTCGCCGAGCGGTGCACGATGTGATAGGTGCCCGCGCTGTCGACCGCATAGATCGGATCGATGGTCACCAATTGCAAGTCGTACGGTAGAGTTCTGACCGTCGCCGTACCGTCCGCGGCGAGCGACCAGGCGAGCAGGGTGGGCGTCTTCATCGTCCGGTCGAGGCAAAGGAACGTCATCGCGTCGGGCCAGATATAGGAGGCGTAAAAGCCGAACGAGCAGTTGCCCTCGAGCTTCGCGGCCTCGAGCTTGCCGCTGCCTACAGGGCCGGCGAAAAGCGATTGGCGCGCAACATCCAAGCGGGCGGCTGGGTTGGTGTAGGAGATGAGCGTCTTACCGCCGAGCCGGGCAACATGCGGGTAGCGGCTAGACCAAATGCCCGTTTGCACTACATCGACGGCTACTTGCGAGCCGGACAAAGTTCGGTGCGTAATCTGGTAGAAGTTGTCCTCGACCGACGAGTCCGGCTGAGGCTCCCAAGAGGCCAGCTCGACGTCCGTGCCCTCGCCGCGGACCGCGGCGTACTGCTCCGGCGTGCCGCCCTGCCAGTGCGCGCCGCTGGCGAGCTGATGCCAGGCGCCGTCGGCGAAGAAGACGCGCGTCAGCCCGCTGGCGCCGCCGTCCCAGAAGACGAAGTCCAGTTCCGGCGCCGTGGCCGGACCGGCCGGTGCTGCGGACGGATTGGCTTGGGGCGCGGCGCCGGGCTTTTTTGTCGGCTCAGAGGCCTTCTTGCCGCATGCCGCGGCAAGAGCGAAGGCGAGCGCAAGCGCGATGCGGCTTGGCTCCTTGCGCTGATGCAGCGTCTGCACGAAGCTCATCATCGATTCTCCCTCGCTCGGAGATTGCGTTGTCAAATCAGTCTATTGCAGGCGAAGGGGAATTTCCACCCCCCGCTGGCAGACCTTTTCAACGTTGCGTGAGGGCCGCTCCGCCCGCAGGGTGACGATCCCCCCGGCACGCAGCTGCCCTCTGCCGGTGATCCTGGCGTTCGACATCGCCGCCTCGCTGACCATGCTGGCGCGCCAGACCGAGAATAGGCGAAACAAACGCGATTTTTGACCACTTTCGCGATCGTTATCAACTTACCAAAAATTCAAGAAGGCACTGTTTTTGAAACGCCCTCGCCGACCCGCGGCGCAGCCAAGCGTTCAGGGCGGGGGAGCAATGTGTGAGCGGGCCGAAAAATTCCCCGCCTCTGCCCTCCATCAACTTCCGATGTCTTCGAGGCACCGCTCAATATCGACGCCCAGCCGCGCCTCCCGGGTGATGTCCGGCGTCGCGAGGCAACGAATTGACCCGTTGGCGCGCTTCAAGAGCCCGACCGGCCCGGCCAAGACCGAAAGTCGGCGGGGGTTGCGGAAGCTCCGGCGACGCAAGCGACATGGAGACCGTGGCGCCGGATCCGATTCCGAACGACGGGCCGGTGCCGCGGCCGACGACGATCGCGTGTGCAAAGGGGACGCGCCTGACGTACGAGGACTTTGGCGAGGAATTTTTGAGAAATTA
>JAYVWD010000370.1:0-1856 GCA_043786345.1 Pseudomonadota bacterium | reverse complement strand
CGGTGATAGAGGGTGAGGTACTCGGGCGGGGGCACGTCACCGCGCCTGAGGACGGCGGTCCCCGGCACCTTCGATGCGGGCCCTGCCGTCATGGATCGCGTGCGCAAGTTGTTGAGATATCTTAGTGATATGATCGCAAGATGACGAGGAACACGCAACAAGGCAGGGCTGCCGGATGGGCTTGGCAAGGGTTTGGGCGCGCGGCGCGGCGCATCGGGCGTGGTGGACACCGGCGGCCGCGGCGGCGCTCTTGGCATGCGCGGCCTATCTGCGTTTTCACGACATCGAGCGACCTTCTTTCTGGTTTGACGAGATTTGGACGGCCGTCAGAATTGAGTCGCCTTCGGTCGGAGGCCTTTGGGACGACATCGGACCCATTGGCCGCAAGCAATATGTCTACTATGCCCTTGGAAGATCGCTTGCTCGGGTCGTCGACGACCCGCCGATGGCGATGCGGTTCCTCTCCGCGGGCGCGGGTACCCTGCTCGTTTTCGGCATGTTCCTGCTCGGGCGCCTCCTCTTCAACCGTCGCGTCGGCCTTCTTGCCATGGCGATGGCGACGTTTTCTGCGTACCTGATCCATTACAGCCAGGAAGCCCGCTGCTACGCGTTGCTTTTGGCCTGTCTGACGTTTTTCGCTTATCAAACGGTCAAAGTGACGAGGGCGATTCGACAGGGCCACGCTCTGAATCCCGGCTCCACGATTGTGCTCGCGCTGTTGCTCGTCGGATCCGGATACCTCCATTTTTCGGGAGTCGCTGCGGCCGCCGGCGTCACCGCGGCTTGTATCGCGAGCTGCCGATCGGATCGGCGCAGCTTTCGCCTTGTCCTCGGCTTGAATGCCGCCCTCTTTTGCCTTTTTCTTCCCCTGGGTTTTCTGTTCCTCGAGGCTCTTCGCCCCGAAGGCGGACTCGACTGGAGCACGGACGTTCCGACCCTGGCCTCCTTCAGGGGTTTCGTTCGAAGCTTTTGGGGCGGATCGAGCATCGCCCGGCTGCTTGGCACCATCATCGTAATTTGGCTCATCGGTCGCTGGCGAGCCGGCCGATCGTTCCCCGCCGTTCGGGGCCAGCACGTGGAAATCGGCGTATTGCTGGCCTGGATCCTGGTTCCTGTGGCGGCCGCGGCGGCGATCTCCGTCGTTTTCACCTCGGTCTGGGTCGAGCGCTACCTGTCCGTGATCGTGCCCGGCCTGTTGTTACTTTCCGCCGCTTCGCTTGCGGGTATAGCCTCATGGACACGCGCCGGAACTGCCGTCGTTGTCATGGGGACGCTCGGATTCATCGTTGCAAACCTAAATGCTCCGAAGGCCGAGAACCGCCAGTTCCGCGAGGCGACGCAGTACCTGAGATCGTCCGCCCTGCCTGGTGAGGATGCGGCCGCCACCCTCGATTTTCAACCGTGGTCGACGGAGCTATGGGACTGGTATCTCCGCCGGGAGGGCACGGGGCTCCATGTCGAGTGGGCGAACGTCGTGGACGATGCGGCGCAGAGAGAGAGGCTTCGGAAGTCGAGCGCGGAATCTTTGTGGGCCCTGGCCGACCGGGACGTCTTGGAGGGGCGCCCGCTCGAGGCGCTTTTACCCGGCTTCATCGTAACGGACCGCAAGGAATTCAGCGGAGTCGTGGTCTATCACCTGCGCCGGTCCCCCCCGCGCGAGCCGGTCTCGTCGGCGGGCCGCGGTTCGGTGGCGAGGTGAGACCCGTGGCGCGAATCAGCCATTGCGTGGGTGCCTTTTTGAAAAAGGCGCAAGGGACGGCCCTCCGACGCGCAGGCGTCGTCGTCGGCAGCAGCGCCTTGCCGCCCTCGCCCGCCGCGACCCTGGAGCTCAATCAAAGCGCGCTGGAGGGATACCC
>JAYVWD010000369.1:0-1815 GCA_043786345.1 Pseudomonadota bacterium | reverse complement strand
TCGATCGTGTAAGCGGCGAACATCGGGCTTTGCGAGGCGTAGACGGCGCATTGCGCCTCGGTGCGGTGCGAGACGAAGAGGCACGAGCACAGCTCCTTTGCGACGAACGCCGAAGAGAGGCCCGGGACGCCCCAGAGCGGCGTTTCGTGGAGCTTGGCGGGCTTGGGGCCGGCCGCGGGGGCCGCCAGCGGGGCCAACTCCGGCGGGGCGGGCGCCCGAACGGCCTGCAGAACGAGCTTCAGCATTTCGTTTTCATTGAAGGAATTGTCGCGGTCGTCGCCCGTGCGGACGATGACCAGGTCGAGCGAGGGGATCACGAAGATGAACTGACCCCAGTGGCCCCAGGCGGCATAGGTGTCGGCCGGCGCGGCGGGCCAGACCGAGCGGACGCCTTTTTCCGGGATCGGGGCGTTGCTCCACCAGTGCGGGCCGCCCAGGCCGTCCGAGGCATCGACCGGGGTTCCGGGGCGAACGAGCACGGCCGCGGGCGCGGCCGCGTATTTCGTCCAGCCTTCGGGCAGGAGGCGCTGGCCCTTCCAAACGCCGTCTTTCAGGAAGAGGAAGCCGAGGCGCGCGAGGTCGCGGGGCGTCGCGTAGAAGTAGGACGAAGCGACGAAGTTGCCGGCCGTGTCGGTTTCCCAGACGGCGCTCTTCATGCCGAGGGGCCCGAAGAGCTCCTTCCACGGCATGGTCGCGTAGTCGTCGCCGTGGATCGTGCGCAGGACGCGCATCAGCTCGACCGAGTTGCCGCTGGAGTATTCCCAGGCGGAGCCGGGGACGCAGGTGAGCGGCTTCTTCGTGACGTACGCCGCCATGTCCTTCCTGCCGCTGCCGTAGAGCATCGCCAGCACGGAGGACTGCGTGAAATCCGAGCCTTCGTAGGTCTCGGCCCACTCGATGCAGGAGCTCATCTCCAGGAGGTCGCGGATTTTGAGCGCGTGACCCTGCGCGTCGACCGCGTTGGCGAGGTCCGGCAGATACTTCGACACGGCGTCGTCGAGCGACAGCTTGCCGGCCTGCACGGCGATGCCGACGAGGGCCTGCAGCGCGCTCTTCGACACCGACCACGAGATGTGGGGCGTTTCGACGGTGAAGCCGCCGTCCGGCAGGTACCGCTCGAGGACGATCTCGCCGCCCTTGACCACCACCAGACCGTCGGTGCGGATGCCCTTCTTGTCCGCGTCCGCGCCGGTGCGCGTGAACGCGTAGTCGAGGAGGCGCGTGACCGCGGCCGGGTCGAGCCCGGCCGCAGCGGCGACGTGCCAGTCGCCGTCGCGGGCGACGTCGAAGGCCTTGGCCCGCGGCGCGAAGGCGGCGGCGGCAAGGGCAACGGACGCGAAGAGCGTCAACGTATTCATGGGGATCCTCCTGTTGCTTGCACCAAGAGGTATCGAAGCAACAGGACGCCGTCAAGGCCGGGGGCCGAGGACCTTTGGGGTCAGGTGCCCTTCTCGACTTTTTGGCCGGAATCCTTCCAGCCTTTGAGCCCGCCCTTGAAATGCTTGATGTTCGTGTAGCCCATGGCCTGCGCCGCTTTGGCGGCCTCTTCCCAGGCGGAGCACAGCGGGCCGCCGCAGTACGCGACGATCGGCGCGGACTTGTCCTTGGGGAGGATCGAGGCGACATCCTTTTCGTTCGCCGCGAAGCTCAAGGCGCCCGGGATGTGGCCGTCCTTGTACATGTCCTTGCCGTTGGCGTCGATGATGGTCGCTTTGTGGGAGTCGACGACCTTCTTGAGCTCGTCGAGCGAGATCTCGGGGGCCGTCGTCGCCTCGGCGGCGATGGCGGCGGGCGCGAACAGCAGGAACGTGGCGG
>JAYVWD010000368.1:0-5100 GCA_043786345.1 Pseudomonadota bacterium | reverse complement strand
GTCGCGATCATCTCGGTTTTCATGGGCCTCGCGAAGGTCAAAGACGACAACATCAACCAGGCGATGCAGGACTCGAAAGCGAGGATGGTCGACACCTGGAACGAGTATCAGTCCAAGAAGATCAAGCAACACCTGGACGAGCAGACGGCGTTCCTGCTCGATCTGCAGCTCGACGCGCTGGGCGCGGCCGCCCGCGGGAAAGCCTCGGCGCGCCGCGACGAGCTCAACGCCGAGGTGAAGCGCTATACGGAAGAGTCCGCGCAGCTCAAGGCGCAGGCCATCGGCTACGACAAGCAATACGAGACGCTCAACTTCACCGACGACCAGTTCGACCTGTCCGATGCCGCCCTTTCGGTCGGGCTCGGCATGCTCGCGGTGACGGCGCTGCTCGGCAGCCTGCCGCTGCTCGGATTCGCCTGGGTCTTCATCGTCGTCGGGATCGTCGAGGGGCTCTCGGCGTTCCTCGGCTGGGGGCTGCACCCCGAGTGGCTGATCAAGCTGCTCGGCTGAAGCCTCGGCCTTTCGGGCGGCCGGGGACGTCGCGCGCACCGAAAACCACCAGGACCGCTCGTTCGCCGTCGACCGGGCGGCGCCGACCGGCGAAATGGTCGAAAAAGTCTATCCGGGCGTCGCGCCAAAGGGCGACGCGACCGCCCGGGCCGTGGAGAAGACCTCGATCTGAGGCGGCGGGGCGCCTCACGGGGTGACGACGCCCGCGAGCGTCCAGCTGCCGGCGAGCGCCGTGGCCTCGGCCCAGCCTTCGGCGTCGATCGAGAGCAGCGCCGCGTGCGCCGTCCCGAGGCTGGCGGGCCGGCCCGCGAGCAGACCGGCGGCCTCCGAGAAGCCGGGGTTGTGGCCGAGCACGAGGACCGTCGCAGCGGCCGCGTCGCCGTCGCGCAAGGCGTCCACCAGCGCCTCGAGGCCGCCCAGGTAAAGCGCCGCCGCCCAGGCGACCGGTGGCGCCGGGCGCAGCACCGCCAAAAGCTCGTCGGCGGTCTCGCGCGTGCGCGCCGAATCGCTCGCGTAGATCCGGCTGGGGACCCAGCCGCGGGCCTCGAGCCGGGTCGCCATCGCGCGCGCATCGTTGCGCCCCTTGGCCGTCAGGCGGCGGGCGTGGTCCGTGCCGCCCGCCTGCGGCGCGGCCTCGGCATGGCGCATGACGATGAGACGAAGCAGCGGCACCCGGCGAACACCTTTCTAGAACGGCTCAAAGTCTGTCGATAAATGGCCGTCTGCGTCGTTGCCGAACATCGCGGAAATCCTCATTTACGCGACGTAAACTCCGGTTTCCGCTCCGGTCGGCGCCTAGCATCCGACCATTTCTCGACAGACTTTCAGTGCCCGTGAAAGTGCGGCGCATCCGAGGCGATCAGGTCGTCCCCGTGCGGATTCTTGTCGGTCGTGAAGTGCTTGTCGTTCTCGACCTTGACGCTCGTGACGCCGCCGTGCAGCTCGCCGCGGACGGCCAGGTAATCCTTCGTATACACCCACTTATCGCCGGGCGGGCCGACCATGGCGTACTCGGGCCCGAGGCGGATCGCGTCGACGGGGCAGGCCTCTTCGCAGAAGCCGCAGAACACGCAGCGCAGGATGTCGATCTCGAAGCGGACCGGGAACTTCTCGATCTCGTTGGTCGGGTGCTGGCCGGCCTCGATGTGGATGCACTCGGCCGGGCAGGCCGTGGCGCACAGAAAACAGGCGGTGCAGCGGACCTGCCCGTCGTCGCGGAGCGTCAGGAAGTGCTTGCCCTTGAAGCGCTCGCCGTAGGTGGCCGGCTGCTCGGGCCACTCGAGCGTGTCGGTCTTCTCGCGGCGGGTGATCTGCTTGATGAAGATGCTCCAGGTCTTGCCCATCCCGACCGCGATCGAGCTGATGTAGCCGTAGGCCAGCTGGAACATGTTGGTGTCGTTCGGAGGTGCCGCGACTTTGATGACGCCCATTTCGAATCACTCCAGTCGGAAGGTCACGTTCAGTGCGTGCGAGCCAGGACGTCGCTCAGGGCAGAGACCGCCTCGACGACGTCGCGCGCGTCGTCGACGGCGCTCGGATAAGGGGTCGCCAGCTCGCCGACGCGCCCCGCATGATTGACGAAGGACCCGATCTTTTCGGGGTACCCCTTCATGGGCAAGGCGTGGCCGATGCCCTTGTGGCCGGTGAAGACCGTGCCGTTCAAGGTCCAGGCCGACACGAACTCGAGCTCCTCGAGCTTCTGAAGCTGCGCCTTGAGGCTCGGGTACTGCATCGCAACCTCGGGGACGAGGGCGATGACGAGCTTCGCGCCGCTGCGCGCCAGGTCGTCGAAGCCGTTCTTGACGTCCCCGCTCAGGCCCGCCGCCTTCATGGCGTCGCTCAGGCCCCGGGTGTTCGGGTTGTGGTCGCCGCGGTAGAGGATGCCGTCGAACTCGTCGACTTTTTCGGTCGGCTCCCGCCACTGGAAGACCTTCTCGACGCCGAGCTTCGTAACGAAGAAGTCGAACAGCGCCTTGTATTCCTCGGACGTGTATTGCGGCGACACGAGCAGCGCGACGTCCTTCGCGGCGTCCACCGCGGCGAGCCGCGTCGCGAGCACGGCGATCGCCTCGTCGAAGCCCGCCTTCCGGCGGCCCGCTTTGTCGGAGACCACGGCCCAGCGCAGGCGGGCCTCCTGGTTGAGGTGCTTGTAGGTCTTGCGGCCGACGTCGCACATCCAGTAGCCGTTCACCTCGGAATGACGGGGTTTCAGGCGGAAATACGTGCGGACCTCGGGCTTCGCGTAGACGTCCACGTGGCAGCCGGCCGAGCAGCCCGGGCAGACCGCGGGCTTGGTCTTCAGGAACCACACGCGCTGCTTGAAGCGGAAATCCTTCGACGTGAACGCCCCGACGGGGCAGATGTCCACGAGGTTGTCCTGGTAGTTGTGGTGGATCTTCTTGTCGGGATACGTGCCGATGATCGCCCGGTCCCCGCGGTTGAAGATGCCGAGCGCGCCGGTCTTGGTGACCTCCTGCTCGAACCGGACGCAGCGGTCGCAGAGGATGCAGCGCTCGGTGTCGAGCACCAGGTCGTCGCCGACCATGAGGGCCTTGGGCTTGAGGACCTTGGGGCGCTCCATCTGGCTCTTGTATTTCCCGACCTCCATGTAGAAGTCCTGGAGCTTGCACTCGCCGGCCTGGTCGCAGATGGGGCAGTCGAGCGGGTGGTTCACCAGGTGGAACTCGAGCGCCCACTTGTGGGCCTCCTTCACCTCGGGCAGCGCCGTGTACACCTTCATGTTCGGCGTCGGCGTGAGGTTGCAGGCGATCTCGAGCTTCGGGCGGCCCTCGACCTTGACCATGCAGAAGCGGCAGACGCCGGCGATGCTCAGGCCCGGGTGCCAGCAGAAGTGCGGGATGTAGACGTTGTGCTTGGTCGCCGCCTCCATCACCGTCATGCCCTTCGGCACCGTCAGCTCTTTGTCGTTGAGCAGAAACGTGATCGATTCACTCGGACTTTGTGTCGTAGCTGCCACGGCCTGACCTCTATTTTGCGTTCGCGTTCGCGAGATGCGCCCGAAGTTCGTCGCCGAATTTTTGCACGTAAGAGATCACCGGGATGGCGCACGCCTCCGACAAGGCGCAGATCGTCTTGCCCGCCATGCTCCGCGAGATCAGCGCGAGGCGCTCGACGCTCTCGGGGCTGGCCGTCCGGTCCTCGATGCCGCACATGATGTTGGCGAGCCAGCCGGTGCCTTCGCGGCAGGGCGTGCATTGGCCGCAGCTCTCGTGGGCGAAGAAGTCGATGGTCGACTTGAGCATATCGACCATGCTCTGGCGGTCGTCGATGATCATGATGGCGCCCGAGCCGAGCATCGAGCCCTTGGCCGCGATCGCCTCGTAGTCCATCGTCAGGCCCTTCAGGTCCTCGGGGGTAAAGAGCGCCGCGGAGGCGCCGCCCGGGATGACGGCCTTGACCTTGCGGCCGGGCAGCATGCCGCCGGCGTCTTCCTGGATGAACTTCTCGAAGCTGTAGCCGAGCGGCACTTCATACACGCCGGGCTTGTGGAGGGCGCCCGAGATGGAGAAGAGCTTGGTGCCGGGGCTCTTGTCGGTCCCGTACTTCCGGAACTCCTTCGCGCCCTTGTTGATGATGAACGGCACGTTCGCGAGCGTCTCGGTGTTGTTCACGATCGTCGGGCGCGCGAGGTACCCGGCGACGGCCGGGAACGGCGGCTTGAGCTTCGGATTGCCCTTCTTGCCCTCGAGGGACGAGATGAGCCCGGTCTCTTCGCCGCAGATGTAGGCGCCGGCGCCGGCGTAGTGGTCCAGGTCGAAGTGGAAGCCCGAGCCGAGGATGTTCTGGCCGAGGAAACCGGCGTCGTAGGCTTCCTTGATCGCGTCCTCGAGGTGCTTGATCTCGAGCTGGAATTCCCAGCGCGTGTAGATGTAGCCCTTGCTGGCGCTGATGGCGAAGGCGCCGATGATCATGCCCTCGATCACCGAGTGCGGGTCGACGCTGCACAGGTGCCGGTCCTTGAAGGTGCCCGGCTCGGACTCGTCGTTGTTGCAGATCAGGTATTTGGGGCCCGGCATGTCCTTCGGGACGAAGGACCACTTGAGGCCGGTCGGAAAGCCGGCGCCGCCGCGGCCGCGCAGGCCCGACTGCTTGACCTCCTCGATGATCGCCTCGCGCGTCATCGCCAGGGCCTTCTTGACCGCGGAATAGCCGCCATTTTCGACGTAGGCCTTGAGGGACCGGCCGTTCGGCTTGCCCTCCATGCGGAGGAGGATCTTCTCTTTGGTGGTCGTGTCGCCCATCGTTACTTGTACCTCGCCAACAGCTCGTCGACCTTGTCGGCCGTGATGTGCTCGTGCCGCTCTTTGTTCACGAGCACGACGGGGGCGCCGTCGCACTTCCCGAGGCAGGGGAACCGCTCGAGCTGATAAGGGCAGGACTCGCCCATCGCCGCGATCTTCGCCTCGATTTTGTCGATGGCGGCGTGGCTGCCGAGCATCTGGCAGGTGAACTGCGAGCAGAATCGCAGGATGTACTTCTTGGTCGGCGTGTCCTTGTACACGTCGTAGAAGGTGATGACCTCCTTCACGTGGACCCGGTCCAGGCCGTATTTGGCGTGCAATTCCTCGA
>JAYVWD010000367.1:0-7534 GCA_043786345.1 Pseudomonadota bacterium | reverse complement strand
TCGAGGACCTTGGCGCGGCCGTCGGCGAACACGCTCGAGGCGAGGTCGCGGTTGGTCTCGAAGCAGTCGACGTTCTTGGTGAGGCCGGCCTGCCCGCCGAACGTGTAGTACGAAAACAGGTCGGCGTAGCCTTCGTTCACGGCGCCGAAGATGTCTTCGCCCGAGACCGTGCGGGTGGCGCCGGCGAGCCGCAGGCCGCCATCTTCGCCCTCAAAGCCGGGGTCGTAGCTCTGGATCGGCGCGAAGGCCGCGACCGAGGTCACGTCGAGCTTCACGATGCCGGTGTGGGTGCGGAAGACGTGGTGGCCGAACTCGTGGGCGAGGCCCCAGGGGATCTCCCAGAGGTTGACGTTCTTCCAAAGGCCTTCGGCGACGGCCTTCTTGCCCTTCGGGAAGACGACGAAGACCGGCGTCCCGCCGAAGCTCGCGGCGTAGGCGAGGTTGTCGGTCGAGACCGAGCGCTTGAGCGGGCTGCCGTCGGGGCCGTTCACGATCTTTTCGACGGTCGGCAGGACCAGCAGGTAGGACGGCAGGATGGCGGCCGAGGCGCCCGGGACGCGGTGGTAGAAGGCCTCGGCCGTGTTGATGTTGGCCAGGCTCGAGAGCGCGACGCCCTCGATGGAGGTGCGCGGATACGTGTAATTCTGGCGGCAGAGCTTGAGGAGCTTCGGAGCGGAGGCGACCCTGGAGGCGCCGCTGCAGGTGGTCGGCGTCTCGCCGTCCTTGCACTCCTGCTGCTGGTGGAAATTGTAGAAGCTCTGGGTGATCGCCGAAGACTTGAGCGAGGCGGTCGCCGAGGTGTTGTTGAACGCGAACGGGGTCGGCCGGGTCGCGTCGCCCTGCCACTGGTAGATCTGGGACGGGCCGATCGCCGCCGCCCCGCTCGCGCCCGCCTGGCAGGCCAGGTCGTCGACGAAGTAGTCGTCGGCGAAGGCGTCGTCGACGCGGAGCTGCTGGATCAGGTCGGACTTCTTCTCGTCTTTCAGTTTCATGCCACAGGCGGGCAAAAGCAGCAGGAGCGGGAAAAGAGACGAGCGCGACATCAGGAGCCTCAACAGCAGCGGCAGCAGTGGGAGTGGGAGCTTACAGCAGATGGAAAATCAACCGGCTTGAACGAGAACCAGATCGCAGGCGATGGTGACGTGCCCCTCGACGCGGGGCCTGAACTTGATCTTGACGCCTTCTTTGAGCTCGCTCAATCCCGCCGCCTTGGCGTCGTGCGGGAAGAACATGATCGAGCCCTGGGTGAACGCGGGGTCGTCGACGGCGATCCAGCCCACCCGCTCGGGGTTATAGTGGGCGACGCGGCCCGAGAACTCGAAGTCGGCCTTGGAGCCCTCGAGGACTAAGGTACCGGTCTGCTTGATCGCGGCGAGGGCCTTCTCGAAGGCGGCGCGCTTGGGGTCGTTCTCCTGGATGAACACGTAGAGCATGTGCTTGGCGCGGGTACAGGCGACGTAGATCAGGCTGGCCATGATCGGGTTGTCGGCCGGGAGGTTGTACTCGCTGACGTTGAGGAGGATGCCGACCGCAGTCTCCATGCCCTTGAAGCCGGCGATGGTCGAAACCGCGATCGTGTCCTTGGGCGCCTTCGCGTCCTTCCAGGACTTCTTGCCCGTGGGCGAGAGCTTGTGGAGCGGGATCTTGACGATCTCTTCGGTCTGATACAGCACGGATTCGCGGGCTTGCGGGTTGCGGGCGGACAGGATCGTGATCTCTTCGGTACCGAGGCCCTCTTCGCGGGTCAGCTTGCGCACCAGCTTGCCGAGGATGCGGCGGGCGTCTTCGGCGTCCTTGTAGACGACGAGCTCGGGGATATAGCCTAGGCGGCCGCAGTGGCTCTGGAGGACGCCTTGCGAGGTGCGAAAGGCGCGGGCGAAGGTCGCGATCTCGCGCGTGGTCCGGTAGTTGTGCACGAGCGGGAAGTACGGGGCCTTGATCGGGAGCGACTGGAGCGCGTCGAACTTCTGGCCGTCGCCGGAGCCGAAGAGGCCCTGGCTGGCGTCGAAGAACAGGTAGAACCGGCCGTCGTCGTCGCCGTCTTTACCGAGAAGGGTCTCGATCGCTTCCCACCAGAAGGGCTGGACGTCCTGGGCTTCGTCGCAGATGAGCACGTCGTAGCGCTTGGTCGAGGCCTGGATCGCTTTTTTCAGGCGCTCGGGCGCCTCGTACTGGACCCAGTCGTCCTTTTCGCCGGAGAAATCCGGCGGCGGGATCAAGAGGTTGACGCCGAACGAGGTGGCGACTTCCGGGTAGGTCATGACGTCGATGTCGGGCCCTAAGTCTTTGACGATGAGGAGGTTGAGGAGGGCGTTCGAGCCGAGGAGCAGGACCTTCTTGCCGTGGTCTCGGAAGTAGCGGCCGAGCATGATGGCGAGCATCGTCTTGCCGGTTCCGGCCTCGCCTTCGATGCCGAGGCGGCGCGAGCTGGCGATGGGCGTGATCAGGGTCTCGTGGATCGACTCGACGTCCTTGACGCGGTGCTCGTGGCTGTCGAGGTAGTCGCGCAGGTACATCTTCGTCGTGAAGGTCGAGCCGACGAGCAGGCGGTCGAGCTCGGTGGCGCAGTCGTCGAAGCGGCGGTATTGCTCGGGCTGGGACTTCTCGAAGATCGTCTTTAAGGTCGCTTCCAGGTCCTTGATGCGGTTTCTGCCGATGATGATCTCGGGCGCCGTGCCGGCCGTCGCCGGAAACTCGTCCTCGGACACCGAGGGAAAGCAGACGGCGTGCGAGACGGGGACGCGGACGTTGTTCTTGCGCAGGAAGCGGAGGAACCGGCTCTTCCAGACGAGGGCTTGCTGGAACGGGTTCTTGATCTCGAAGGTCTCGCCGTGGCGGTTCATCGAATAGTAGTTGCCGGCGTCGTGCTTGATGCGGCCGCCCTTCACCTCGACCACGATCACGCCGTAGCGCGGGTGGTAGCAGACGAAGTCCATCTCGTTGTCCTTGAGCCCGCCCTCCTCCTCGACCGCCGAAAGCGTGCACGAGTAGTAGATGCGCCAACCGTCGCTTAAAGTTCGGCACTGCTGGTAGAACTGCTCCTCCGCGCTACTCGCGAAAATGACTCGGGTTTTTTCGCTGTCGGGATGGATGCGGGCCATGGGATCTCGCGGTTCTGGAAGCGCCCCTCGAGGTGGGGCGTCGTGAATAAAAAGCCGATGAATCACTTCTTCTTGACCGTCGCTTTGACCATGTTCGCGACTTCGCTATCGGAGAGGTAGGCGCCGTGCACGCGGACCGTGCCGCCGGAGGCCATGAAGAGCATGTCGCCCTTGCCGAGCAGGGTCTCGCCGCCGTTGGCGTCGAGGATCGTGCGGGAGTCGACGCCGGACAGCACGCGGAACGACACGCGGGTCGGGAAGTTGGCCTTGATGAGGCCGGTGATGACGTCGGCCGAGGGGCGCTGGGTCGCGATGACCATGTGGATGCCGCAGGCGCGGGCCTTCTGGGCGAGGCGGGTGATCGGCGTCTCGGCGTCTTTGCCGAGGAGCATCATCATGTCGGCCATCTCGTCGATGATCATCACGATGTAGGGCATCGTCGCCCACTTGCCGTCGAAGTCGAGGAACTCGTTCTTCTTGCGGGACTTGACGGTTTCGTTGAAGGAGTCGATGTTGCGGGCGGAGACGGCGCGCATGCGGCGGTAGCGGTCGTCCATCTCGGCGACGAGGCTCGCCAGCACGGCGCGGGCCTCGGTCTGCGGGTCGGTGATGACCGGGCAGGCCATGTGCGGCAGGTCGTTGTAGGCGGCCATCTCGACCATCTTGGGGTCGATCATGATGAAGCGCAGGTCCTTGGCGGAGTGGCGCGCGATGAGCGAGCCGATCAGGGTGTTCATGAAGACCGACTTGCCCGCGCCGGTGGAGCCGGCGACGAGGAGGTGCGGCATCTCGGCCAGGTCGTGCACGATCGGCTTGCCGAAGATGTCGACGCCCATCGCGATCGGGAGCTTCCACTTCGGGTTCTTGAACTCGGGGGTGTCGATCAGGTCGGCGAAGCCGATGATGGCGCGCTCGGTGTTCGGGACCTCGAAGCCGACGGTGTCCTTGCCGGGGATCGGCGCGAGGACGCGCAGGGACTGCGCCTTGAGCATGCGGGCCAGGTCTTCGCCGAGGGCGGAGATCTTGGAGACCTTGGTGCCCGGCGCGGGCTTGTATTCGAAGGTGGTCACGACCGGGCCCTGCGTCACGGCCTTGATTTCGCCGTGGATCTTGAACTCGGCGAGCTGGAGCGTCAGGTTGTCGGCGATGGCCTTGAAGTCGGCGCTGCGGTCCGGCGCCTTCTTGGTGCGGGAGAAGAGGCTCGCGTCCGGCTTGCCGTGCGGCTGGCCGTCGTAAAAGATCGCGAGCGGGGCGGCCGGGCCGGTCGGCGCGAGGGAGGCCGGGGCGGCGCGCGCCGCGGGCGCCGGGTGGGCGGAGGCGTCGTCTTCTTTATAGGCGTTGGCGCTCAGGCGCGGGGCGGCGCGCGGCGCGGCGCGCACGGTGCCCGGCAGGTCCTTGTTGAGCACATGGGTCCACCAGGCTTTGCGGGCCTGCTTTTTCACGAAGTAGAAGGCGTCCTGGGCGAGCGCGGCCGTCTTCGAGACCGAGAGGTTGCCCGTGAGGACGAGCGCGACGATTCCGAGGACGATCATGGCGATCAGGGAGCCGCCGAACCCGAGGTTCGGGACGAAAGAGCGCTCGATCATGTGGCCGATGACGCCGCCGAAGCCGAAGGCGGGCTCGGAGAGGCCGGTGCCGGGCAGCAGCAGCTGCGAGAGGCCGGCGACGTCGCAGATGGCCGCGAAGAAGCCGAGGAATTTGCGCGGGCGGGGCACGAGCACGAAGCCCGTCGCCGTCAGGAAGCCCCAGGCGAGGAAGACGACCGGCCAGAGCATGCCGACGACGCCGAAGCGGCCGAGGAGGCTGCCCGAGGCGTAGGCGCCGAAGTTACCGGCGAGGTTGCGCACGCCGTCCGGATTCAGCTTGCCGGTCGCGGCGCCGTAATCGAACGGGCTGAACGAGTAGCACGCCAGCGCCAGGAAGATGCCGAATCCGAGGAGGAAAAAGCCCCAGGACTCTTTCCAGGCGGACTTTGCCGGCATCGCCTCTTTGATTTGCTTGTCGATAAGGGTCATCATCGTCAGGGTCCCCACGTCCACGTCAGCTCGGATGAAACTCAGCTTCAGGGTCAGATCAGCTCGGGAGTCAGGCCCCCTGGCGGGGACCACTTCAAGTCCCGCACCAACGGTGGCGGGAGTCCATGTTCTCAAGGGATTCGAGGGCTTGGAGCGCGGGGCCCGGAGAACGCGGTGCCCACGGCTTTTACACCTGGTCACTCGTCGCCGAAGATCTCGGTCGCGTACCAGCCGTCGCCGCTCTTGGCGACGCCGATACCCATCGCGGCGTAATCGCCCATCATGTTTTCGTAGTGGCCGGGGCTGTGCTTCCACATGTCGAAGAACTGCCGCGCCACGTCGGAGTCGTCGCCGTAACCGGTCATCGCCACGTTCTCGGCCGAGATCTCGGCGCGGGAGCCTTTGAACTCGCCTTGGAACGTGCGCTCGCGCTGGTTCGGGAAGCCGTCGTGGCCGATGTTGCCGCGGCTGCCCTGTTTGGCGGACCAGTCGCGCGCGACCCAGCTCATCTTCGGGGCCAACTTGAGCGGCTGCATTTTGCTTTTGAAGAGGCCCGATGGCGCGGCGCGCTCGATGTTGGTGAGGCGCAGGATCTCCGCCTCGATCTTGCAGATGGACGGGTCGCTCTTGTAACAGTCGCTGGCGGCTTGCGCGGCGTCGGCCGGCTTCGCCGTGTCGGTCGGGGTGGCGGTACCGCCGGTGTTGGCGCTGCCGGTGCCGGCGGCGGCCGGGCTGCCCGAGCCGGGGCCCGAGGCGCCGTCCTTCCTGCCATCGTCGATCTTGCTCTGGATCGCGACGCCGCCTTGTTTACCGGCCTTCTGGCCGTCGCCGGCGTTCTTCGTGGTGTTGCATCCGGCGGCGAAGGTCGCGGCGAATATCATGGACGTGGCCAACAGGCGGCAGTAAGTCATGGCGGTTTGCACTCCCAGGTTCCGTTCCAGTCTCGACTCGAGGTCCGTGCGGACCGGGATTGCAAGCGGGGGGCCACGGGAAAATGTCGCTGAAACAGGGTGTTGGCTCGGGTCGCACCGCTCAAACCCGGTGACCCCTGTCAGCCGGCTTTACAGCGCAAGGTCGCCGAGACCTGGCTCGGCAGGGCCGGCTTCAAATGGAAACGCCCGCCGCTCGCTGCTCCCCGCTAAATCGAGCGGGGAGCAGCGCGGGCGGCGGACGGGGATCGCGGCGACGGGGACCGGACGGCCTGGACCGTCTTTGGTCTCAGGCGTCTTTTTCCATGGCGGCCGTGTACTTGCCGTGGCGCGCGGCGCTGTTGAGGCGCGCGCGCTTGGCCAAGGCCTTGCGGCCGAGCGGGATCTGGGCGGATTTGCCGCCCCAGGCCTTCATCGCGGGCGCCTGCAGCGCGCGGCCGTAGGAGAAGCCGATCTGCCAGGGGTGGGTCTTGCCGCCCGCGTTCATCGCATTGAGGTGCTCGGTGGCGAGCTCCGGGCTTTGGCCGCCCGAGAGGAACACGATGCCGGGAACCGCCGCCGGAACCGTGCGATAAAAGACCTTGAGGGTCTCGGCCGCGACCGTTTTCACATCGGCCTGGGTCTTCGACTTGATGCCGGAGATGACCATGTTCGGCTTGAGGAGCAGATGCTCGAGCGTCACCTTCTGGGCGCGGAGGTGGTCGAACAAGGTGTTGAGGGCGCGCTCGGTGACTTCGTAGCAGCGCTCGAGCGAATGGTCGCCGTCCATGATGACTTCGGGCTCGACGATCGGGACGATGTTCTGCTCCTGGCACAGCGCCGCATAGCGCGCGAGCGCGTGGGCGTTGGCGTCGAGGCAGCGGTCCGTCGGGCGGCCGTCTGCGCCGATGTTGATGACGGCGCGCCACTTCGCGAAGCGCGCGCCCATGTCGTAATACTCTTTCAGGCGGCCGCGCAGGCCGTCCAGGCCTTCGGTCACGACCTCGCCCGGCGAGAACGGCAGGTCCTTCGGGCCGGCGTCGACCTTGATGCCCGGGATGATGCCCTTGCTTTGGAGCAATTTGACCAGGGGCGTGCCGTCGGCGGCCTTCTGGCGGATCGTCTCGTCGTAGAGGATCACGCCGCTGACGTACTCGGCCGCGCCGTCGGCGGTGAAGAGCATCTCGCGGTAGTCCCGGCGGTTCGTCTCGGTGTTCTCGATGCCGAGGGACTTGAAGTGCTTCTCGATGGACGGGTGGCTTTCGTCGGCGGCGAGGATGCCTTTGCCGGGGGCGACGAGGGCCTGCGCGATGGCCGAAAGATCGACGGTGCTCATACGGTTCACCTTTCCGGAAGGCTCGAGGTCCAGGGTTTCAGATGGAAACGCACGCCAAGATCTAGCGCATTGGTCCTGGAATCCCAAGGGACTTCTGGGAAAAGCCCGAAATGAAAAGGCCCGCCGGGGGGCGGGCCGTTCCGACCGAGTCCGGGTGGCTCAGTTACAGAGGGC
>JAYVWD010000366.1:0-6932 GCA_043786345.1 Pseudomonadota bacterium | reverse complement strand
TGACGGGCGGCGCCGGCAGCGGGACGCGCACCGGAACCCGAAATCGTTGGTGCCGGTTTCGATTGAGCGGAGGGGGGGGTCAAAGAAAGGCCGCGAGCTCCTGCGCGTCGAAGCGGAGGTGCGCGCCGTGCGACAGAAACGGCGGGTTGACGAGCGTTCCGGTCCGATAGGAAAGCGGCGCGCCCGAGCGCTGCGCCATCATCCCGCCCGCGGCGCCGAGGACGACCTGCGCGGCGGCGGTGTCCCAGAGCTTGGTCGGCGTGCGGCGGACCGAGACGTCGGCGTCGCCGCGGGCGATCAGGCAGTATTTGAGGGAGCTGCCGCAGGGGCGCATCACCAGATCCGGCAGGCGCGCCTTCAAAGCCTCGACCTCGCCGCCCTGGTGGAACCGGCTCACCAGGCAGACCGGCCCGCGGCGGGGGCGGGACGAGCCGTTGAGGATGATGGCGGCGCCGACGGCCGAGTATTCGAACGTGCCGTGGCCGGTCAGGCCGGCGAAGCGCCGATCCGAGGCCGGCGCGACGATGCAGCCGAGGACCGGCACGCCGTTCTCCACGAGCGCGACGTTGACGGTGTATTCGCCGTTCCCCGCGAGAAAATCGCGGGTTCCGTCCAAAGGATCGACGAGCCAATAGAGCGGCGCCGCCATGACCACGGCGAGCATCGCCGCCTCCGACTCGCCCGACTCCTCCGAAACGATCGGGACGCCCGGCAGGATCCGCGCGAGTGCTTCGCTCAGATAGTCCTGGGCGGCCAGGTCGGCGGCGGTGACGGGCGATTGATCCGCCTTGTTACGGGCGCCCAAGTCGCCGGCGGCGACGGCGAGGATGCGCCTGCCTGCCTCGGTCGCGGCCGCGAGCACCGGCGCCAGCAGCGCTTTCACCGCGCCGCCTTGGCGCGCATCGCCTGCAGGCGCCGGGCGTTCTGGAGGTTGACCATCTCGGTCAGGAAGCGCGTGAGCATGAGGAGCTGCTTATCGGTGACGAACTCGAAGCTGATCCCGGCCTGGGAGCCGCCGATGAAGACCCGCCGCACCTTGGCGGACAGCTTCAGGAAATCGCCCTCGGTCGGTGCCAGGAACTCGGCGACCGGGATGTGGAGCTTGATCTGCTCGCCGACGTGGAACGTGCGCTGGTCGTCGGATTTGATGAGCCCGCCATGGATGCTCAGATCGACGAGGTGCCCGGGGAAAAAGGCGTCCTTGTTGAGCAGGAAATAGGCGAGCTCGAGGTCGACCTTGTAGCGACGACTCCGGCGCCGGTTGGTGCTCCCGAGGCTCGCGCGGATTTTGCTGAAGACGTGCGCCGCCCCCATCCGCTCGTAGTCGACGAAGTCGTCGGCTTCCTGGTAAGGCAGCAGGACCTTGCCGTAGCCGTCGATCAGCCGTTCCGGCGAGCGGGTGAGGAACAGGACCGGCACGGGCGCGTTGCCCTTTTTCTTCTTGAGCTCCTCGATGAGCGCCAGGGCCGCGTTGCCTTCTTCGGACTCGATGAACTCGTCGTCGTACACGAGCAACTTGACCTGGCGCGCGAACTGCTTGATGAGGTCCTCGGGGGACTTCGGGTAGGAGATCGCGTAGTTCTTGAACTGCGACTTGAGGAAGTGGTCGATCTGGGACTGGAGGTCCTGGGGGATGTTGCGGCCGCAGGCGACGAGGACGTAGCTGCGCCGCTTCTTGCGCGGCGCCTGCAGGTAGTCGACGACGCCCCGGCCTTTGCCTTTCTCGTCGTTGGCCGCCGCATTGCCGGCAGCCCCGCCAGGCTGCTCGCCGCTGTCGTCTTTCGTCGCCATTTTCCCCTCACTTTACCGCGTCTTTGCGCGGCTCGAGCTGCCAGGAGACGATGTATTTGAAGAACGCGAAGGGCTCGACGCGCACGCCCGTGAGGCGGGTGTTGTGGGCGGCGTGGTGCATCAAGGTCCAGAGGTACGTGTAGGGCGCGTCTTCCGCGAGGATCCCGTGGAGCTTGTGGTAGATCGCGCGGCGCTTGTCGAAGTCGTTGGTCGCGTCGGCCTCGGTGAGCAGCGCGTCGACCTCGGGGTTCTGGTACTGGACGAAGTTGTTGCCCCAGGGCTTCGAGCTCGAGCTGTGGAAGAGGCTCGTGATGTTGCTCGCGTCGTCGAAGCTCCACGAGGCGATGGTGACGTCGTAGTCGTGCTCTTCGAGGACCTTCTTCTTCCAGACGAGCCAATCCATGAACTGCAGGTCGACCTTGATGCCCGCCGCCTCAAGATAGCCCTGGAAGGCGAGCGTGATGCGCTTGATCATCTCGCTCTCACCGGCGAGCGGCACGGCGAAGGTGAGCTGGAGCGGCTTGCCGCCGACGCTCTCGACGAAGCCGTCGCCGTCCTTGTCCGTGAGGCCGGCCGCCGCCAGCAGCGCTTTGGCTTTGGCGACGTCGAAGGGGAGGGGTTTCACGTCCATATTATAGGCCCAGGAGGTCGGCGGGAACGGCCCGGAGATCAGCCGGCCCTTGCCCTGGAAGAAGGCTTCGAGCATCTCCTCGCGGTTCACCGCGAACGAGATCGCCTGGCGGACGCGCTTGTCCTTGAGGGCGCCGCGCTGGGTATTCATCCCGAAGAAGGTGAACGACAGGGCGTCGTAGGGGACGACGCTCAGCTTCGCGTCGCCCATGACCTCGCCCAGGTCGCGCGGTGAGACGTAGGTCACCAGGTCGAGGGAGTTGAACATCAGCGACTGCGCCATGATGCTTTGGTCGGAGTAGGCCTTCATCACGATGTTCTCGATCGCGGGCTTGCCCTTGAAGTAGCGCGCGTTGGCGGTGAGGAGCACCTCGCCCTGCGGGTTCGCCTTGACGAACTGGTACGGCCCCGTGCCCGTCGGGTTCTTGGCGAACTCGCTGTCTCTCGAGAGGCTCGGGGCCGCGCCGACCACGTGGTTCGGCAGGATCTTGAACATCATCACGCGCAGGGGGTCGACGAGCGCCCGGTGCAGGTGGATCGTGACCTTGTGCTGGTCGATCTTTTCCGCGGACTTGATGACGGCGAAGCGTTCCTTGTTCGGGATCGCGCTCGCCGGCGCCTGGATCAGGCGCACGGTGCTGACGATGTCGTCGGCGCTGAGCATCACGTCGCCCGCCGGCCCGGCGGCGCCCGGACCGCGGTGCCACACGGCGTCGTCGCGCAGCGTGAAGGTCACCTGCGTCCCGCCGTTCTCGATGGCCCAGCTCTTGGCGAGGGAGGCGCCGTATTCGCCGCCCGGGTTCACCTCGACGAGCGAGTCGAAGATCAGGTCGGACAGCCGTTGGCCCGAGCCTTCGTGCACGGTGTAGGGGTCGAAGGTATCGAGCCGGGTGGTTTCGCCGTAGACGAGCTGGCCGTCGTTCGCGGCCGACGCCGCCCCGGCGGCCAGGGAGGCCAAGGCAAAGCAGGCGGCGAAAAGAGGGTATTTCATGGCGGACTCCGTTTTCAGTCTCACATCGAAAGGTAGTGGATCTTAGTCTTTAACCGGCTTTCCGTCTGCAACTGCGTGCCCTGATTCGTGAGGGCGACGAAGACGCGGTCCCACACCCCGACCTGGGCGCGGAAGCTTAAGATGCCGAGCTTGGACATCAGAATATCGCGGTTCATCCGCGTTTTCGTCTTGAACATGTAGCTGCGGCCGGTGAACAGGTCGTACCCGTAGATCGGGTTGAACACGCTCGGATCGCGCTTCACATAGAACAGCTTGCGGCTGTCGGGGGACCAGGCCGGGCCGGTGTTGAGGTCGATGACGACGTCCTGGGCGACGACCATCTCTTTCAGCTCGGGTTCCGCGTAGGTGTGCCCGGGCTCGTAGGGGACGACCAAGATGTTCCACTTGCGCAGGCCGGCCTCGCCCGACGCGTCGCCCGCGTCGGCGTAGAAGGCCACGTACCGGCCGTCCGGCGACACCGTCGGCCGCAGGTCGTCACGGGTCCAGTCCGTGAGGGCGTAGGGCTTGTCCCATTTCGCCTGGCGGTCTTTCCGCTCGACGAGGTAGAGGTCGTGGTTGAGGGCGTCGCCGCTCGAGTAGACGAGCCGGTTTCCGTTCGGAAACCACTCGGGAAAGATGTCCACGGCGTCGGTGGACGAGAGCCGGATCACGTCCTTGGACCGGAGGTCGACCAGGTAGATGTCGCCGTTGCCGGACCGCCCGCTCACGAAGGCGATCTCGTTGGTGGACGGGCTCCAGGTGGCGTAGCCGTCCTTGGTCGGGCTCTTGGTGATGCTCTTCTCTTTCGCCCCGATCGCGCCGACGTAGATGTTGTACTCGCCGATGCCGCCGTTCGACATGAAGGCGAAGCGCGTGCTGTCGCGCGACCAGCGCAGGCCCGCGTTGTAGGACTGGGCCGATTTGACGACCATGCCGTCGAGGAAGTTGTCGCTGCCCTTCGGGATCATCTGGAGGTCTCGGGCGTAGTTGCCGGCGAGGTCTTTCAGCATGATCTTGCGGAAGCCGTCGGTGATCACCTCGAAGCCGAGGTAGACGCCGTCGGCCGACCAGCTCAGATTCGCCTCGTTGAAGTGCGCCTCGCCGGGGTTGAGCTGCTTGATCTCGATCATGTTGAGGTCCGAGCGTGCCTGGTCGAGCGTCGGATACTGCTTCATGAATTCGGGCGCTGACGGGAAGAAGGTCGTCACGAAGGCCGGGAAGTAGCTCCCGTCCTTGGCGGAAAATTCGGTGAGCGGCACGCCCTTCTCGTCGGCGGCGTCTTTCACGCAGCCGGCGATGGCGAAAATCGTCAGTAATATTGCGGTCTTTTGTGTCATCCGCACCCCTTGTGTTGCGCCGCTCACTGCTTGGAGACGTCGCCCTTCGCCGCACTCAGCGACGCCTGCGCCTGGCGGTAGTAGACCTGGGCGTTCTCGACGTAAGACTTGCTCGCCGCGTCCATCGGGAGGCTCCGCGCGTCACCGTCCAGGTAGGTCCGCCACGACCGCACGGTTTCCGCGAGCGTCCCGGTGTCCTTGCTCAAGAGCCAGAGCTTGTGCCGGGCGAGCGCGCGGTGGAAGTCGACGTTGTGCACGGCCTGCGCGTATTGCTCGGAGGCGATGAAGCGCAGGTGGGGGACGACCGCCTCGAGCACCTGGATCGCCTTCTGGTAGTGGGCGCGCGCCGCGTCGGGCTGGTCGGCGGCGAGCCTTTCCGCGGTCTCGAAGAGCGCGATGCCCTCGTCCACGTGCGAGCCGATGAAGCGCTTATCGGCAAAGGACTTCACCGCCTCGTCGGCGGTCACCGCGCCGAAGGCTTCGGCCGCCTTCGCCGGTTGATCGAGCATCGTCAGGTAGATCTCGCCCGCCTCGTGGCGGCCGAGCAGGTAGTCGCTGTGGCCCTTGGGGATCTCATCATAGGCGGCGAGGGCGGGCTCGATTTTCCCTTCCTTGAGGAGGCGTTGCGCCACGGCGCGGAGGTCGCGCTCGAGCAGGATCGCGTTCGGCCCGGTGAGGTCGAGCGTGCCCTGATCGAGCTCTAAGATCCCGCTGTAAGCCTTGAAGCCGGAGGGGGCGTCGAGCTCGAGCTTCACGAAGCCGGAGGGAACCGGGATCGGCGCCGACAAGGGCGTCTTCCCGATGACTTTGCCTTCGACCTTGACGTTGAGGCCCTGCGGCTTCGAGTCGACGCGGAGGAACGCCGTCTCGCGCCGGATCCCGACGTCGAGGCGCGACTGCGCGGTGAGGGTGACGGGCTTCGCGTAATCCTGGAACCCGTGGTGGATGATCTTGAGGGTGCCCGAGCCGGTCGCCTCGAGGTAGAGGCGGCCGGCGTCGTCGGTGGCGCCGATCCACTGGTCGTTGAAGTAGACGTTCGCCTGCGGGACCGGGTCGTTGCCGATGCCCTTCAGGTTGCCGGTGACGCGGATCTGCGCGCCGGCGGCTTCGGGCGCGCGGCGCGGCCGGAGGACGACCAGGTCGCCGCGCTCGATCGTGGCGCGCGCCATCAGGCTCGTCACCTGGGCCTTCGCCGTCGTGTCGAAGACCTCGCGCACGGCGAGGCGGGCGATGTTCTTCTGGTCCTGGGAAAGGCCTTTTTTACCGGTCTGAACGCCGTAGACCTCGAGGACGTCGCCGGCCTTGACGCCGCGGCCGGCGCCGTAGCCGAGGTTGATCGTCACCTTGTCGGCTTCCTTCGAGAGCACGGCGCCCTCGAACGGGAAGGCGCGCGTGATCTTCTTCGCGACGACCGCGACGGCGCGGTCGATCGAGGCCTTGTCGGCGAGGCTGTCCAGGTCTTCCTTCGCGGCGGCGAGGACGCGGCCGGTGCTGTCGATCACGCTGAGCTCGATCGCGGGCTTCGGGCCGGCGAGGACGGTCGGGAGGAGCAGCGCGTCCACGGAGGCCTTGAGGTCGGTGTCCTGCCAGCCGGAGCGCAGCATCTCGCTCACCGGACGGCCGATACGCCGGGTGGCGCGCTCGAGCAGGGCCGGCGGGTATTCCTTGAAGGCCGCCGATGAGAACAGGTGCTTGCGCGCCGCCGAGCGGATCTCGTCGTCGAGCGCGCCTTGGAGCGCGGCCAGGGCCTTCGGGTCGATCTGGCCGGCGGGGCGCACGTCGAGGACGGCCATCCGCACCGACGGCGGCTGGTCGGGCGTGAAGGGGCGGACGAGCTTCATCGGGCCGGAGGCGACGAAGTCGGTCTCGTAGGTCTCGGGCAAATAACCCTTTGATTTCAGGGTGATCGTGATGAGGTCGTCGGCCTTGCCGGCGTAGACGTGCGAGTAGCGGCCGAAGTGGTCGGTGGCGCCGGCGCGCTTACCGTTGACGAAGACCTCGACGTCCTTCAGGCCGGTCACGTAGTTGTAGGCGCGCGTGACGGCGAAAACGTCGACCGTCTGGCCAGGCTCGAGGTCGATCTTGAGCAGCTGCTTGTCGCCGACGGGGGACGCCACGCTCTTCGTCTTGAAGCCGGGCTTCACGGCGACAAAGGTGACGGGGCCCTCGGGTTTCTCGGGGAA
>JAYVWD010000365.1:0-8782 GCA_043786345.1 Pseudomonadota bacterium | reverse complement strand
CCGCCGCGACGACGATTGGCTTCAGTGGACGATGCGCGCGGGGCGCGGCCCGGCCCGGCTCAGAGGGACTCGATCCGTGCGGCGAGGACCGCGGCGGCTCGCTCGAGCTGGGCTCGCGGGGCATCCAGGTGCGTGACGGCCCGGATCCATCCGCCTTGAATGCTGTTGGCCAGGACGCCGCGCTCCTTGAGCCAGCCGAGGTGCGCGGCTGCATCGCCGCCGCCGCGGATCCGGAGGTAGACCATGTTGGTGCCTGGCTCGGGGTACTGGACCTCGACCGGATGGCCCGCGGCGGCGAGCGCGCGCAGCTTCGCGGCGATCAGGGCGGCGCCGTCGTGGTCGTGCTTCAGGCGGTCGCGGTGGTTCTCCAAGGCATAGAGCGCGGCGGCCGCGAGGTAGCCGGCCTGACGCATGCCGCCGCCCCAACGTTTGCGGAGCCGGCGCGCGCCGGCGACCAGCTGGCGCGAGCCTAAGAACGCGGAGCCCACCGGCGCGCCGAGGCCTTTGGAGAAACAGACGGCGGCGGTGTCGAATCCGGAGAGCAGCTCGGCCTCGGTCGTGTCGAGCGCGCGCGCCGCGTTCCAGATGCGGGCGCCGTCGCAGTGGACGGCGAGCTTGAGGGCCTTGCCCTGGCGCGCGATGCGCCGCATCTCGGCGGCGGGGAGCACGCGGCCGCCGCCGACGTTGTGGGTGTTCTCGACGACCAGTAGCGAGGTCGGCGCCGTGTGGATGTTTCCCGGGAGCTTGACGGCCGCCTGGAGGGCGGCGTCGCCGAGGCCCAGGCTGCGGGGTAAAAGGTCGAAGTTGACGCCGGAGAGCGCCGCCGCCGCACCGCCCTCGAACAGGTAGCAGTGTGAGTCCTCTTCGGTGAGGATGGATTCGCCGGGCCGCGTATGCAGCGCGATCGCGAGCTGGTTCGCCATGGTGCCGGACGGCACGAAGAGCGCGGCCTCGAACCCCAAGAGCTCCGCGACATAGCGCTCGAGCTCGTTGACCGTCGGATCTTCGCCATACACGTCGTCGCCGACGGGCGCCGCCATCATCGCCGCGAGCATCGCGGGGGTCGGGCGGGTGACGGTGTCGGAGCGGAGGTCGATCAGGCTTGGGTCGGGTCGCATGGAAGCCTCTGAGCGGGGGGCGACGAAACGCGGCGTCAGTGCAGCTGGTCCCGCACCGGAAACGGGATAATCTTCGCGCCGTCATCGGCGTGCGGCGGGGGCGGCACCTGGCGGGTTTCCTTGGCGCCGGACCGCGGCGGCGGCCTTGGCTCTTCCTTCGACGACTTGACGAACATCGTCGCCAGACCGCTGCCGTCGAGCAGGCGGCCCGCCGCGAGGCCGGCGCGCACGAGGTGCGCCGTCTTGGCGTCGAGCTCGGCCAGGCCAGGCAGCCGGTCGATGCTCATGCATTTCTTGGCGCGGATGACGACGAGCATCGCGTCGTCGATGTGGCCGGCGTGCAGGTAGGCGCGCGCGAGCACGGTATAGAGGTCTTCCAGCACGCGGCGGCGGGTGCGCGAGTTGGAGCGGTCCTTGTAGTAGTCTTCGGACGAGCCGACCAGGCCCTCGAGCTGGGCGATCGCGGCGTCGAAGTTGCCGAGGCGCCAGTCGATCGCGCAGCGCACCGAGCGCGCCATCAGGCCTTGCGGCAGAAGGACCCAGAAGTACCAGAAGAGGCGCTCGAGCACGAGCGGCCCGCGCAGCACGCCGAGCGGGCCGAGGATCAGCGCATAGGCCGCCAGCAGCGTCGCGCCGAGGAAGTCGAACGCCATCGCGAACACGTTGACACCGCGCAATCCCTTGAACACAGGCACAAATCCTCATCAGAGCAGACCGGGCCCTGCATCCTTACCATAAAGGGCGCGGTTCCCGTAAGCCCCCGCCTTCGGCCCTAGTAAGGGCCTGCCTGCCGTCGGACGAAGCGCGAAGGAGGGTTGCCCCGCCCTTTTTGGCGGTCTAGAGTCCGCCCGAAACGTGCCCAAATCATGTGAAGGGAGAAGCCGTGGCTTTGAGCTGGGATCTCGGGAAAAAAGCGTTGCTACCCGCGGGTTTGGCCGCGTCTTTGCTGGCTGGAACGGCGTCCGCGGGCGTGTTCGTCGTCAAGTACGCGGATGACGGCGCCGGCCACCGCCAGGTCGTCGGGCGACTGGTCCTGCGGGACGAAGCCGGCCCGATGGCGCTCGCGCGGGGCTCGGTCGAGCGCGTGGAAGAGTCCTCGTTCCCGCAGTACATCGCCGAGCACGAGCCGCTCGGGCCGGACCGGATCGTGATGCTCAAGTCGCGCAGCGTCCAGGCGCTCGACGCCGCCCTCGCCGCCCGCGGTGTCCAGCCGGAAGCGCGCCACGACCGGCGCGCCGGCCGCGACGAGGTCCAGACCTTGGTCGACAGTGGGCCCGTCGCCAACCGCATCGACTTGGTCTTCATGGGCGACGGCTACACCGCCGCCGAACACGACAAATTCTTCGCCGACATCCGGCGCATCGTCGACGACATGTTCCGCGGCGAGGCGTTCCGCTCGTATCTGCCGGTGTTCAACGTCCACGCCGTCTTCCGCGCCTCGGCGGAGTCCGGCATCGGCAAGGGCACCCCGAAGGACACGGCCTACAAGCTCTATCGCGAGGGCAACACGCTCCGGGCGATCTACCCCGGCGACCCGGCCGCGGCGCGCGAGTCGTGCGCCGCGGCACCCGGCTGCGACTACAAGATCATCATCGCCAACGACCCCTATTACGGCGGCCTCGGCGGCGAGATCGCCGTCTCGACCTCGTCGGTGACGAGCGGCACCGTCGTTCTGCGCCACGAGCTCGGACACACCTTCGGCCAGGTCGGCGAGGAGTACGACGCCGGCGGCCACTTCGGCCCCAACGTCTCGTCGAGCCTGACGGACATCGGCTGGCTGCCGTGGTTGACGGACCCGGTCGCGGCGGGCATCGCCGTCAAAGTAGAGCCGATGGTCGCGCGCAAGCTGTCGTGGCCCTGGGAAAACCTCGGCAACGGCCCCTACTCGGCCGCCTTCAGCAGCGACGGCTCGGCAGACCGCGCCAAGATTCGGCTGAGTTATTCAGGCGTTCCCGTGGCGAGCGAGATGGCGGTCACGCTCGACGGCCAAAGCGTCCCCTACGCGGACGCCGGAACGCAGGACCGGGTCTTCTACGATGTCGACCTGGACCGCGGCTTCGGCAACGGCAACCACCTCCTCAAGTTCGAGGAAACCGTGCACGACGGCAACAACTGGGTGTCGTCGGTCGACATCTTCGAATACGACGCGGGCTACCACTACGACAACGCGTACGTCGGCGCCTACCCGCTTTTCGACGAGAGCGGCAAGGTCGACGCGTACCACTCGAACCACGAGGACTGCTTCATGCGCAACATGAAGTCCCTCCATTTTTGCAAGATCTGTCAGCAGAACAACTGGCATCAGTTCTTCGCGACCGTGAAACTCATCGACTCCGTCGAGCAGACGCGCACGACCGACGGCGGCGTGCAGGTGTCGGTCCGGACGCAGCAGCTCGGCCAGTTCCGGGCGCCGCAGCTCGGCGGCGGCGACCGGCTCGAGATCAAGTGGCTCCGGGGCGGTCAGGAAGTGCCCGCGCTTCAGGGCCGCGCGTCCTGGAATCTGCCGGCGCGCGACGCGACGGGAGACTGGGAGGTGCAAGTTCAATACGTCACCCCGGAAGTGCGCCAGGATCCGGAAGGCCTGCTCAAAGACAAGCAAACGCTGCACATCTGACCCATTTGGCGCACCTTGCCCGAAAAGGCCATGCCGTGGCGTCAAAGCCGCCACGTGACGTGGCCTTTTCTATTGCGCAAAGACTCGACCTGGGGTTTAGTTCGACCAAGTTTTTCGCTTTCATTCATCATAGTGTGCGCGCAAGTCCAGCGAGGGAGCTAGCCCCTTGAGCAACGTAGCCTCCGCCCGTCCGGAGTCCGGCACCCAGGATTTCCGCTTCTTTTTGCAGGAAGAGCTTTTACGCCGCTGCAAGAAGAACCCGCGCTTCAGCCTCCGCGCCTTCGCCCGGACGTTGGACGTGGAAGCCTCGTCGCTTTCCAAGATCCTGAACGGCAAACGCACCCTGACCAAAAAAATGCTGCACCGCCTGTGCACACAGCTCGGGCTCGGGCCCGACCAGGTCAAGGAGTTCGAGGACCGCCTGCCGCCGGGCACCACGGCGCGCCAGGGCGCGACGGCGGGCGTGCCGATCGCCGTCCGCGACGACTATCAGCAGGTGAGCGCCGACATCTTCAACGTGATCGCCGACTGGTATCACTACGCGATCCTGGAGCTCATCACCGTGCGCGGCTTCGAGGCGACGCCGGCCTGGATCGCGCGGGTCCTCGACGTCACCGTGTCCGAAGCCAACTTCGCCATCGAGCGCCTCCGCCGCCTCGGCCTGCTCAAGAGCCGCGACGATGGCGGCTGGGAAGCCGGGCAGTTGTCCACCAACGCCGACGGCGGCGAGATGACGGCGGCGGCTTTCCGCAAATTGCAACGCCAGATCCTGTCCCAGGCGATCGACGTGATGGAGAGCGTGCCGCTCCTCGAGCGCGACCAGTCGTCGATCACCATGGCGATCACCAAAGACAAGCTCGTCGAGGCGAAGGTTCGCATCCGCGCCTTCCGCCGCGAGCTCTGCGCGTTCCTCCAGGAGGACGCGCCGCACGACGACGTTTACCAGCTCAGCATCTCGCTCTTTCCAGTGACGAGGCTCGCCGCCGGCACCCTAAACGGGCCGGCGCGTGAAGGGGGGCAGCACGCATGAAGGCTATGATCTTGCTACTGATCGGGATTATGGCCGGCGGCGGCGCCGGCGCGGCCTATGCGGGCCAGGAAGGGCACGGCGGCGACCCGCTGGCCGCGGAGTTCGCGACGGCGGGCCGGGAAGTCCTAAAGCACCTGCGCGATTCGAACGAGCTGGCGCCCGACGTGACGGCCGAGGACCTGGAGGGCTTCGACCGGGCCCTCGCGTCGACGCGCATCGACCCGACCGACGCCAAGCTCTTCGACCGCCTCGGCGACGACGTCGACGCCCGCGTGGTGCACGACCCGCTGCGGCCAGGCTCCCGCACCCGCCTCATTCAGATCAACCGCGCGGCCTTTTACGACTGGCTGCGGCGCGGCGCGATGCTGCACCGGCTGGTGCTGCATGAGTACCTGTGGGTCATCGGCAAAAACGACGAAAACTACCGGATCTCGTCGCGGCTCGAGCCCCTCGATCTGGCGCCGGTATTGGCCGGCGAGCTGAAGCGCGACATCTGCCGCGAGAATTGGGCCGGCCCGGGTCATCGTAGTCATTGACCTTTGGGGCTAGGGGCGCCGAGAATGCCCCCGTGATGTTCGACCTAGCCCTCGGCAAAGGCCCCGAAAGCAAGGATCTGAGCGAGTTCCTGCAGAATCTGCCGCACACGATCAACCTGCCGACAAGCGTTACGTGTTCATGGACGAGCCGACGAGCGCGGTCGACCAGGAGACCGACGCGCGCATCCAGCGAATCCTCGCGACGGCGCTGCGCGGCCGGACCGTCGTGACGATCGCGCACCGGCTCGAGACCCTCCGCCGCTCCGACCGGATCATCGAGATCGACGCCGGCCGCGTCGTGCGGGAAGGGCCGGCGGCGGCCTTTTTCTAGGAGACGGCGGCGCGCTGGTCGTCGCGGCCCATGGCGAAGATCAGCGGATCCTTCGCCTGGCGGGCGCTGAAATCGGCTTTTGCGCCGAGACCCGCCCAGGCGTTCTGAATCAGGATCTGGCCGAGCGCGCCGCCCGACGTCGACCCGGGCCCGAGCAGGATCAGAGCGTCCGGCGCGAACTCTTTGAGGGCGACGGAGACGGCGGTGGTGAAGTCGTAGGTGTCGTAAACCTGGGCCCCGAGCGTGTAGTCACGCAACGCGGCGGTGTCGGTGCTGTAGGGCTGCCAGATCACGCCCCGGCCGTCGACCAGGGGCAGAAGCGGCTTGTTGAACAGCTCGGGCCCGAGCTCGCGAAAGGCGCGCTCGGACGTCGGGCGGAGCAACGGCGTGTGAAACGCGGCGTGGTTGACGAGGATGAACGGGTACTTGCCGTCCTCGAGCTGGGGCAGCGACTTCATCAGGGCGGCGAGCGCTTTTTCATTGCCGCCGATGATCGCATAGCCGCCGAAACGGATGCTCAGGTGCGCTTCGAAACCGTCCAGGGCGTTGATCTCGGCGATGGCGTGCTCGACCAGCTCGCGGCGGTCGGCGTCGGGGCGCCAGGCCTCGTCGACGATGGGGTAGATCAGCTGCCCGCCGATGACGCCGTCCTTCATCATGGAGCCCATGGCGTGGATCAGCGAAAATGCGGCTTCGCCGCGCAAGGCTCCGGCGCAAGCGAGCGCGGTATACCAGCCCATGGAATTGCCGGTCACCGCCACGAGCTCGTATTTTTCCCGGTCGATGGCCAGGAAGTCGACGTACGAGCAGGCATAGATGAGGGTCGAGGCGAACTCGCCCGGCGTGTGGGTTTTAAGCGAGAATTTGTCGGCGTCGTCGAGCGCGGTGACGGTCGGCGCCCCGAGGGCCGCGAGCCGCGCGTCGAGGGCGGCGATCTCCGCCGCGAAGCGCGGGCGGTGCTTCTTGAGATAACCGAGCTCGGTCTTGGTGTACGTGCCGCGCCCCGGACAGACGACGACGGCGGTCTTCCTGGAGGCGGTCACGAGAGTTTCCCTTTCTTGGGCGCGGCCGCCTTCTGGGTGAGTTCGAGGGCTGCCTTGACGATCATGTCCTTGCTCGGGAGGAGCACGGTCGCGGCTCGACCGAGCGGGATGAAGCAGTCTTCGGCGGTAACGCGTTTGATGCGGGGGATCGGGTCGAGGCGCTCGACGAGAAGCGTCACGAGGCCCTCGCTCTGCGAGCCGGTGCGGCGGCATTCGTCGACGACGAGCACGGCGTCGGAGCCGGCGCAGGCTTCGGCGATGGCAGCCTCGTCGAGGGGGGCGAGCCAGCGCAGGTCGATGACCTGCGGGGAGACGCCGTGCTTTTCCTCCAGCTCGCGGACCGCTTGGCGCGACAGGTAGTAGCCGTTGCCGTAGGTGATGATGGTGAGCGGCGTCTTCTTCTGGCGGTTATGCACGCCGAATTGACCGATCGGGATCTCGTCTTCGGGGCCCGGATAGGGGTGCGACCAGCCACCGTCGCCGGAGTCGTGCAGGTCCTTCGTCATGTAGAGCGCGATCGGCTCGAGGAAGATGACGACGCGGCCCGACTCGTGGGCGGCGCGCACGCACGTTCGGAGCATGGCGGCCGCGTCGGCGCCGTTGGACGGGCAGGCGACGATCAGGCCGGGCAAGTCGCGGAAGATAGCGACCGAGTTGTCATTGTGAAAGTGGCCGCCGAAGCCCTTCTGGTAGGCGAGGCCGGCGACGCGGACGACCATGCCGTTGGTGTAGCGGCCTTCCGAGAAGAAGGAAAGCGTCGCGGCCTCGCCGCGGAGCTGGTCCTCGGCGTTGTGCACGTAGGCCAGGAACTGGATCTCGGGGATCGGCACGAAGCCGTTGTGGGCGAAGCCGATGGCGTTGCCGAGGATACTCGTCTCGTCGAGCGGCGAGTTGAAGACGCGCTTGCCGCCAAACTTGGAGAAAAGGCCGGTGGTGACGTGGTAGACCCCGCCTTTTTGGGCGACGTCCTCGCCGAATACGACGGTGTTCTTATAGCGGAGCATCAGGTCGGCGAGCGCCCAGTTGACCAGCTTCGCCATGTGCTGGGGCTTGTCCATATAGCGCCAATCGTGCCCGAACATCTGCTGACGCGCCTCGGCGGGCACCGCGTCGGGCGCGTCGCGGTGCTTAGGCGGGATGACGGCCGCCATCACCTCGGGCGTCGTCAGCAACTTCGGGCGCGGGATGACGTGCTCGGCGATGCGCGCGACGCGGCGGCGGATATCCTCGTAAAGCGCGAGGATTTCGTCGGCGGTCAACAGGCCGTTTTCGAGGATGATGCGCGCCGTGTGCAGGAGCGGGTCGTCGGCCTCGGCGGCCTCGATCGCCGGTAGGGCGTTGTAAAGCGTCTCGACGTCGGAGCCGGCGTGGCCCAGCAGGCGCACCGTTTTCATGTGGATGAACGCCGGTTTGCGCGTCTGCCGCGTATACTCGACGGCGGCGCTCGCGGTGTTCCAGGTGTCCAGCAGATGACGGCCGTCGCAGTGGAAGTAGCGGATCACGGGGTCGTGTTCGTTCGACACCTTGATCCAGTCGCCGGGGGTCGGCACCGAGATGCCGATGCCGTTGTCCTCGCAGATGAAGACGATCGGCACCGGCAGCCTTTGATACGACGCGAGCGCGGCGGTGTTGAATGCGGCCTGCGCGGTCGCGTGGTTATGCGAGGCGTCGCCGAAGCTGCAGAGGACGATGCTGTCGCGCGGCAGCTCGGATTCCAGGCCCAGATCCCGGTTGCGGCGGATCGAGATCGCCATGCCGACGGCCTTTGGCAGGTGCGAGGCGATGGTGCTCGTCTGCGGCGGCACGTGCAGCGCCTTGCTGCCGTAGACTTTGTGGCGGCCCCCGGAGATCGGGTCGTCGGCGGAGGCGGCGAGCGAGAGCAACATGTCCCAAAGCGGCGTCGAGCCCGGCAGGTGCTTGGAGCGCTGGACGAAGAGCGGGCCGCTGCGATAGTGCAGAAACGCCATGTCGGTGTGGCGAAAGGCCTTGCCGAAGACCGCATTGCCCTCGTGGCCGGCGCTGCCGATCGTGTAGAAGCTCTCGTTGCGCGTCTTGAGGAGGCGCGCCTCGTAGTCGAGGTGGCGGCTCATGAGCTGCGACTCGAAGAGGT
>JAYVWD010000364.1:0-1986 GCA_043786345.1 Pseudomonadota bacterium | reverse complement strand
CCGTCGGGACCGGTGACCACCACGGTGATCACTGTGGCCTTGGGCGCGGTGATGGTGCGCGCCTCCGCGTCGCAGACTACGTCCGGCGCGTCCTTGGGCTTGCACGAGGCGATCTTGATGCCGAACGATGCCGGCAGGGTGGTCGCGGCGCTGATCGGCGCGTAGAAAGTCCTGGCGTTCGCGGCTTCTTTCGCCGCCTTCGCCTTCTCCGCGGCGGTGTCCTTATCGTCGTCGTCGTCCTTCTTGGCCTCCGACGCGGTACCGGAAACCTGCTTCGACGCGCCCGCCGGCTTGGCCTTGTCGGAGCTGGCGAAGTCGCTGGTGCTGCAGGCGACGAGCGCCGGGAGCGTCAGATAAAGGAGGCGGTACATTTTGAGCCCTCTCGTTTAAGCATGCGCTCGACTTATCGGCAGAGATCCGGCTGGCTTAAAGCCTGGCCGACTTTTTTCTTTAGTTATGGACCTTTATTCAGAGCCTGAAGGATAATTCGCCGTAAATCGTCGCATCCAGCAGCGCCGTCCCGACGCGGACGCTGAGGCCGGCCGTCCCCTCGACGCCCCCTTCGTACGTGCCCCGCCAAGCCCTCGCACACGGTCACGGCCTAACCGCCGTTCCCCGTGACCCATCTGGTGACCGCCCTCGGGGACCAGGATCGGGCGCGCGTCGCGCTGATTTACGGCGGCAGGAAGCCCGGCGTCCGCCTCGAATACTGCTCCACCTTCGACGCGATGACGTCGGAGCGCGACGAGGCCGGCGCCTTCGGCAAAAAGGCGGCCTGCGACATCTACACGGTCGGCGACGCGGCCGACTGGTATCTGCGGCTCGCGCGGCGCACCGGCGAGACCGTCTTCGCCGACTACCCGGACCTGTCGAACCTGCCGCCGGCGATGGTGGAGGTGTACCGCCAGCTCAACCGGCAGAAGCGGATGCCGCCGCTCAACATCCTGACGCGCCTCGGCTTCATCCTGACTGACAAAGCCGCGGGGAAGGCCTTGCCCGACGCGGCGAAGGTGCGCGCCGCGCTGTGCGGGATGAAGCACGAGCGCGGCGAGATCGCCGCGCAGCTCCGGGCCTACCACGGCTATGAGCTCAACTGTCCCGCGGAGTGAAAGTCAGTCGAGAAATGGTCGAATGTGTCGCGCGCTCCTGACATCCGACCATTTCTCGACAGACTTTCACTGCTTCCAGGAATCGCACCTCCCGTCGAACGTCGTCGCCGCCGTCGGCCCCTCGGCCTCCATGTACCAGAGGCTATTGGGCCGCCCGTCCTTGTAGTCGGCGCAGAGCCAGCTCGGCCAGCCCTCGATCTCCCGGAAAGCCCCGGTCTCCTCCGAGATGGCGGCCCCGGACCCGGACCCGACCACCGGCGGCAAGTCGTCCGGCAGGGGATCGGCGGCCGACTTGGGCCCCCCCGGGCCCGCCGCGGCGCCCAGCCCGGCGTCCGGACCGCCGGGAGCGCCCTGCTTCTGGGCCCACGAGGCGCAGGTCCCTTCGTATAAGACCGTGCCCTTCTGCCCGACAGCCGCCTCGTACCAGAGGCTCTGGCCGGGGTCGCCCGGGGCCTCGGCGCACTTCCAGTCCGGCCAGCCTTCCACGGCGTGATAACCCGGCGTCGCGCAGCCCGCGACCACCAGAAAAATCCCTAGCAACGTTGCGCTCACGGTTCTCACGACCAGCTCCTCCTCGTTTGGGCTTTTTGCAAAAGGTGACCGAAGGTCCCACCGCCCTCGCCCCAGGCACCAGTCGGGACTCAAATCTTTCCGCAAGTCACCGACGAGGCCAAGGACAATAACCGCGAGGTCCATGCGCGATGATGAGGAAGCTGTTCCAAAACTACGTCTTCGTAGGCGTTCTTGCCGGTGTTCCGGCCCTGGGCGTGGTCTTCGGGCCTTCCATCGGGCTGTCGCCGCTCTTGAGCCCCATCCTGGGCATCATGCTCTGGATGGTCGCCGTCGTCGCCGCCGCGTCGACGACCGCGGGGGTCGA
>JAYVWD010000363.1:0-3196 GCA_043786345.1 Pseudomonadota bacterium | reverse complement strand
CCACCGGCAAGACGCCGAGGCGCACCTCGCTGTAAAACGGCACGTTGGTCTCGATGCACGGGCCGGGGAATCTGCGGGCATACTGGGTGACCGCGATCTCGCCCGTCGCCGGGTCCGTCTTGGCGACGGAGTGCGCGAGGCGGTAGCAGGTGCTGGGCAGGTAGCCGTCGACCACGACTTGCGCCTCGTCGTTGTCGTCGAAGCCGTCGGGCACGAAGATGGTCTTGAGCGCGACGGATACCAGCGGGTGCGCCACGGGATCGTCGGCGCGCGCGGCGGTCGCGGCGATGGCGCAAGGCACGCCGAGCAGAAGCGGCAGGAACGTTTTCATGGAGGTCTTCCTTCATAGGATCGAGGGGTGCGGCCATCGGGCCGCGCGCAATTTCGGACGTTGCGGCAGCCTCAGAGCAAAATCCGGACCAATGACGGAAGCGCCGAAACGGCCGGGTTCCGGCGCGAATCGGCGCTTTTTCGGGTTTTCGGCTCGGGGCCGGCGCGCGAGATCCCTCAGCGGGGACGCGAGCACGCGCCGCGTTCGACCGCGCCGCCGACGTCGAAAAGCCAGGTATAGCGGGCCGGAAGCGACAGGTCGTCCCATGCGACCTCGAAATAACCGTGGTCGCCCCAGCCTTCGCCCCAGCTGTTCCGCGCGATCCAGGCGCTGTCGGCGTCGCTCCAACCGACGAGGACGATCGCGTGGCTCCCGAGCTGAGGGCCGTTCACGTGCCGGTAGATTCCGCCGCCATAGAACTGCAGGTCGTCGAAGAGGATCATGCTCGAGACGAGCGGACCCTTCATCAGCGCCCGCTTGACGTCGGCGACGTCGACGAACCCCGAGGTCGGTCGCTCGGCCGTCACGCCCTGTATGAGTCGGTCGGCGCGGTCGGGGCAGGCGCCCGCGCAAGGCGCCTCAGGATCGGACCGTCCCTGATAGGGAAAGCAGCCGTCGTCCGGGACGCCGTTCGCGGTCAGAAAGGTCACCGCATCGGACAACCGCCAGCCGCTCCGACAGCTTCCGCCGCCGCAGGAGAAGAGGTACTGGCGGGAAAGCGGCCCTGGCGCGCCGCCCTCGCCGCAGGCGAGCGCGAGCTGGGCCTCGAGCGCCGCGGTGACCGCGAAGGCGACGCAGCTGCTGCAGGAGCCTTGGGCCGTGACCTGCGAGAACGGGTTCGGCTGGTGCGTCCGCCAGTCGAA
This sequence comes from Pseudomonadota bacterium, assembly GCA_043786345.1. Lineage (GTDB taxonomy): Bacteria > Bdellovibrionota_B > Oligoflexia > Oligoflexales > CAIYRB01 > JANOTL01. The sequence continues at coordinate 2,002 of JAYVWD010000363.1, read as the reverse complement.
GGTCGCGGGAAGGTCCGGCGCGAGGGTCTCACCGACAGCGGGGCCCCCGTGCGTGGCCACGAAGGCGTCGAAAACGGACGGCGACCGCGACCGGTCGGCGGGTTCGGCCTCCTCGAGGGCGCCCCCTGTAGGCACGAGCCCCGGGGGTGTCGGTTTCGCGAACCAGCCGGCGCCGGACGCGCGGAGCGCCGCGCTCACCCCGGGGTAGGTGAGCGCGGCGGCGAGAAGCGCGGAGATGATCATATTCCGGCCTGCGATAGGAGGCGCATCGCCTCCTGAATCAAAGGGTTACTCAGGACGAGCGTGCCGCCGGCGTTTTCGGGCGTGCCGGGCGCCGGCTCGGCCAAGAGGAGGCGCAAAGCCCGCAAAAGGTCGGTCTCGGTGATGATCCCGGTGAGACCCAGCGGCCCGATGACCGGCAGGGCGCTGACGCCGCTCGTCGCGAAGAGCTCGAGCGCGTCCCGCAGCGAGGTCGTCTCGGTCGCAAATCTTTCGAGGCGGGTCATGACGTCGCCGACGCTGAGCCGGGGGTCGAGGGAAAGGCCGAGTCGGCTGGTGCCGCGACCGTAAATGTCGCGGTCGGATACCATGCCGATGATCGCGTCCCCCTCGCGGACGACGAGGTGGTGGATGCCCTCGCTGTGCATCGTTTGCAGTGCGTCCTTGAGGGGCGCATCGGCCGCGATGGTCGCGACGGGAACATGAACGCTGACGGCATCGGAAACAGAAGGTACTTTCACGGGTCTCTCCCAGGTCACATGTTGAAGACGCGATTCACGCTGCGGCCGTGCATACTCCGGACGTGGAGCAAAAAGCGCCCGGGCGGCACGCTCGGCAGCTCGACGGCGACGCCCTTGAACGGAAACCGCTGGTCGTGGCAGTTGTCGCCGGCGTCGATCCGCACGACGGGCAGGACCTCGATGACCTCGGCGTCGTTATGGATCACGTCGGCGCGGGTCCAGCGCATGCACGTATTGGTGTACATCCCTTCCAGGATGATCTGGGCCTTGCCGCCGGGCAGGCGCTCGACCGTCGCGTTGTCGATCGCCGCGTAGAGCTCGTTGTCCGGGCCGGCGGTGGTCGCCTCCGCGACCGAGAGGGTCTTGACGATGGTCGCATCGCCGGTGCGGATCTTGAACGGCCCCGCCGGGAGCTTGCCCAGCTCAAAGACGTAGGTATAAGGAACGAGTACCGGCAGGCACTGCGCGGCGTCGACCCGCGCCCGAGGATGAAGCACGATCTCGCGGCGCGCGGCGTCGACGGTGAACTCGCCCTTGGCCATGCGATAGCACGAGTTGCTGAACACCCCGTCCACGACCACCTCGACGTCGTCGTTGTCATCGAAGCCGGTCGGGACGAAGACATGCTCCGCCGCCACGTCGACGGTGCGATCGTCGGCGAAGGCGGGCGAAGCGCCTGACGCGGCGATCGCGAGGAAGAACAGAAAACCGACCGAGCGCGCTACGCATTTCATCCGCATGTGAGTTACCTCCAAAGTCCATATTTAAGCAACGGCGGCCCCAGAGCAAGATCGATGCCATCGCTCGGGGTCGGCGTCGGGCGTGCTCCGTCTCATATGGCGGGGGAGATCGCGCCACCCCGCGCGTGATTTGGCGCCATAGGTCGCTCGCTCCGAGCTGAGCAACGGGTACGCGACTTGCACTGGCGCCCTCGTAAAGAAGTTTCAACTTTGTGAAGGAGTGTTTTTATGGGCAATGCGCCCGCACTTTCGACCCTGACCGTGGAGCGGTACATGACCGCGGTGCCGCACGCGATCGCGCCGCAGGAGTCGCTCGCGACGGCGCGCGCCCGCCTGCGCGAACACCACATCCGTCACCTCCCCGTCCGCGCCGGCGGCCACGTCGTCGGACTCCTGGCGGAGCGCGACCTCGACCTCATTGTCGGCGCCGGCGGCGCCGATCCGCTCGACGTGACGGTCGAGCGGCTCATGACGCCGGATCCCTACTGTGTCCCGCCCGGGGCCGCCCTTTGCGAGGTCGCG
>JAYVWD010000362.1:0-1898 GCA_043786345.1 Pseudomonadota bacterium | reverse complement strand
CAGCTTCGCGAGCTCGTCCTTGGAGGTGGCGTCCACGCTCACGAACTGCGCGAGCTGAGCGTCCGCCTGGCGCATGCGCCCGAGCAGGTCCTGGTACTTCTTCTTCGCGGCCACCAGCTCGCCGCCGAGGCCTTTGGCCGCCGCGGGGGTGTCGCCTTCCTGGCCGATCCTGCGCTCGACCGTCTCGATCGCGCCCTTGAGGTCCTTTTCCTCGTCCATCAGCTTCGCGGTCTCGGCCTTAGCGAACTTGATCTTCTGGTTCCCGAGGGAATCGATGAACGCCCGGGACCGGGCCCGCTCGCTCATGACCCAGGCCGGCTCGATCTGGCCGAGCTGCATGAGCGTGTCGACATAGAGTTCGTAGACCTGCTGGACGCCGGCGTCGGAAAGGAAGGCGTTGCGGGAGTCCTCGGACTTGAGGCCGGCCCGCAGCTTCTCGACGATCTGGACGGCCTTGGCCAGGAGCGCCGCGACCGCCTTCTGATCGGCGCCGTCTTTCTTCGCTTGGGCCGTCGCGATGCCCGCGTAGGCGCGCCAGGTGAAATCCTGCAGGTAGCTCCGCTGCGCCAGGTCGAGCGCCTTTTGGAAGTCAGCCTCGGCCTCGTCCCACTTCTTCTCGCGCAAGGCCATGTCGGCCAGGCCGAAGTAGCAGTAGACGGTGTTGTAGGCCAGGTGCAGCTCTTCGCTCGTCTTCAGCGCTTCCGTCAGCAGGGCGCGGGCGCGGTTGTAGTCGCCCTTGAGGATGATGCTCAGGCCCATGTTGCGTTGGTCGTAGGCGATGGAGCTCTTCGATTTGAGCTCTTCGTCGAGCTTGAGGGCGATGTCGAAGAAGTCGATCGACTGGTCCACGTCGCCGTATTCGCGCGCCCAGAAACCATAGTTATTGTAGAGGAGCGCGATCTTGCCCTTGAGCTTGTATTCGGTCGCGGTCCCGATGGCGTCGCGGAAGTCCTTGAACGCCTCCTTGTACTGCCCGAGTTTGGCGAGGATCATCGCGCGCAGGTTGACGGCGTCGATCTGGCACTCGATCTTGATGGCGGCCTGGGCGATCTTCTGGGCCGCGGTGAGCGTCTTCTCGTTGAGGTCGCGCGCCTCCTGGTATACGCCGGCCTGGTAGTAAGCGTTGGCGAGGCGCTGCGTCGCGCGCACCCAAAGGACCCGCTGCTTCTCCAGGTCGATCGCCGGCAGCACCTGCTTCTCCAGCAGGTTGATCGCGAGCTCGAGCTGGCCGATCTGCATGAGCGTGTTGGCGCGGTCGATCGTCGTGCTGAGGTAGGCCTCCTGGACGTCGAGCTTTTTGAACTCCTGGGCCGCTTGGTCGTAGAACTCCAAGGCTTTCGGATAGTTGCTTAGGCTGTTGCGGTAGATGTTGCCGACGTCGAGGAGCCGCATCGCCGCCTGCTGCGGGTTCGACTTGGCGTAGTAGTCGCGCGACTTGAGGTAGGCGACGATCGTCTCCTCGTACTTCTTCTGGTTCTCGAAGTTGATGCCCCGGTACTGGTAGATCTTCCCGAGCAGGGCGTCCTGCTTTTCCGCCGCGAAGATCGCCTCGGACTCGTCGAGCAGCGCCGTCGCCGCGTCGGCCTCCAGGCCGCGCACGGCGAGCACGGCGGCGTCGGTCAGGGCCTTCGCGTACTCGATCTGGTCGTCGCCCTTGAGCTTGGCGGCGATCTTGCGCTTGAAGTGGAGGGCGCCGACGTAGTCGCGTTTCTTGAAGAGGGTCTCGACGAGCTTGGTGAGCGCCTCGTCGGCGTCGTCGTCCTCTTTGAGCAGGACGTCGTAATAATAGGCGCGCTTGAGGGCGCTCGCCGCGACGTCGAAGTCGTCCTCGTCGGCGGCGTCCTCGGCGGCCTTCGTCGCCTCGGCGAGGTGGGCTTTCGCGTAGGCGAGCTCCTCCG
>JAYVWD010000361.1:0-12774 GCA_043786345.1 Pseudomonadota bacterium | reverse complement strand
TGAACCTGCTGGATCTCGAGCAGGTGCTGCCACTGGTGCGAGATCAGGAGGTCCATCTTGGTCGCGAGGTTTCGGATCTCGAGCTCGGCCTTGAGGTTGACCTTGTAGTCGTGCTCCGACCGGAGCCGGTCCTTCGACTCCTGCCGGCGCTGACTCATCATGATGACGGGCGCCTGAAAGGCCGCGAGGCAGGACAGGATCAGGTTGAGAAAGATGAAAGGATACGGGTCGAACGGGCGGGTTCCGAGCGCGAGGCTGTTGAGCACGACCCAGGCGGCGAGGGTGGCGATGAAGCCGATGATGAAGACCCAGCTCCCGCCGAAGACCGCCACCCGGTCCGCCACCCGGTCGCCGAACGACAGCGTCGCGTCGAACTGATTCTCGACGTTCGCCGCGACGGTGTCGTGCGCGCGGATGCTCTCGATGACCTGGTTCTCCACCGCGGAGAGCTCGCCTTTTTCCGTGGCGAGGAGCGCCTGGACCATCGACGCGCGCAGCCGGTTCAGGTCGTCGATGCAGATGAAGCCGGCCGGATCCCAGGCGAGCCCGCCCTTCTGGAAGGATTCGACGACCGCCTCGCGCACGGCGGCGGCCGGCATCATCTCGCGCCGCGGCCGGCACACGCCGCAAACCTGGCAGGCGGCCTTCGCGGCGTGGCCGGCCGTGTTCTTCCCGCCGGCGCCGGGCACGGCTGGCGCCTCGTCTCGGGTCATAGGTCGGGCACGATCAGGACGCCGGCGTCCCCGTCGAACATCGCCCGCGTCGCGATCCGCGCGAGGCCGGCGCGCGCCTCGTGCGGGGAGCGGTGCCGGCCGAAGACGACGACGTCCGGGTGCATGGCAGAGGTCGCGCCTTGCAGCTCGCCTTTGGTGGAGCCGTCGACGATCTCGCGGGTGTACCGGCAATTCGCGGCCGAGAGGGCCGGGAGGAACGGCTCCAGGCGCAGCGCGAGGGCCCGGTCGAGCTGGGTGACGAGCAACCCGTGGATGTCCGCGGCCGCCGCCGCCGCGGGGACCTGCGTGTGCGCGGCGTTACCCGCGGCGAGGATCCCGGCGTCGAGAACGTCGCGGGTCATGGCGTTGACGTGGACCTGGTGCAGCCAGGTCTGGCCGAACTTGGCGGCGAGGGTCGCGGCGATTCGTACCGCCGCCTCGCCCTTGTCGCTCAAGTCATCGGCCGCGAGGAGGCGCGGGGTCTCGCCCGGAAAGTCCCGGTGGCGCGTCGGGTCGATCACGAGGAGCGGCACGGGCGTCGTCGCCATCAGGGACAGCACGGTCGAAAACGTCCGCGGGAGGCGGCGGGTCATCTGGCTGCCGATCCCGATCACGAGGAGGCAGCTGCCGGCCTCGAGCGCTTCCTCGCCGAGGCGCGCCTTGGGTCTTCCGGTCGTCACGAGGATGCGGGCGTTCGGGGCGCCGATGTCCCTCGCCAGGTCCGTCAGCGCCTGGGTCGCGCGGTCGCGCAGGTCGGTGTCCAGCCCCAGCGCGGCGTCCCACAGGGGCGACTTGGGACCGAGCAGGACGGCGGCCGGCATGGAGCTCCAGGGCTCGACGATGTGAAGCAGGCAAAGGTTCTTGCCGAGACGCGCCGCGAGGCGCGCGCCGATCCGGGCGAGCTGCGCGGCGTGCTCGTCGAGGCTGACCGCGACGGTCACGGTTTCCATCGCGTCGAAAAAAGCGTCAATCATTGGCCATCTCCTCGTCGTATAGGCTCTGGTCGCATTCGGCTGGCGGCGTCGTCCCATGCTTGCGCGCGTCGAGCAAGTCAATCAATTCGTCTGTGAGCCCGCGGACCTGCTCTTGGTGGCCGGCGAGCTGGCAGGCATGCCCGCCGTCCGGAAAATTCCAGCCGAGCCGGTCGAGCTCCCCTTTGATCGCGACGAGCCGGCGCCGGCGCTCTTCGTCCTTCGGCAGCGTCGGATCGGCGTCGAGCAGCCGGAGCGCCGTCGCAAGCCGCGCGCAGGCGAAGCCCGTCGTGCAAAATTCGCAGCTGCTGTGAGATTCGGTCATGACACGTCCTTTCCTTTAGAGCCGGCCGGCGTTGGCCTGGCCGATCAGTCGACGAAGCTCGCCGAGAAGCATCTCCGCTTCGGGGGCGAGTCGGGTGCCGGCGAGGCTGTCGTCGCGCTCACTCAAGTTCTCGGCCAGGCGCTCGAACGCCTTGGGGGCGAAGGCGGCGCCCGGGGCCAGCCGGATCGCCATCTCGAAGTAGAAGTCCGCGCGGGAGAGCCAATAGGAGTGCTCGAGCAAGCTCTCGGCGGTTCCCCGCATATAGTAGGCCTCGCCGGCCGTCGGACCCGTGTCGCTCGCGTGCGCCTTGAGGTACCGGGCGAGCAGCGCGTCCGCCGTGACGAACCGGACGAGGACGTCGCGGTCCTGGGGATAATCCATCAGCGGGCGCGCGTCGTTCAGGAGGGCGCGGGCCTGGTCGAGGGGATTGGCGGCGTCGAGCGCGCGGCTTTTGGCGAGGCTTACGAGGTCCGCGATCCACCGGTCGAGCTGGCGGCGGACATGCAGGGCGGTGCCCGGCCGGGACTTCATCAGCCCGAGGACGGCCTGCGGCCGCTTCAGGTCGGATTTTACGGCGATGCTTAGCTTCAGGTAGTCGGCCATGCTGCCCATTGTGACCAGCTGCTCCACGTCCGCATTTTCATCGCGGAAGAGGGCCTCGTAAGACCCGAGGGCGGCGTCGAACTGCCGGGTCACCACCTGAAGCTGGGCGCGCTCGATGGGTTGGAGTTTTTCGGCGTCGATCCGCGCCAGAAAGGCTTTGGCGTCGGGAACCACCCCGCCGCTCGGGAGGCTGCTGTGGCAGGCGATGCAGTTGTCGGTCATGTTGTGGAGCGTGAACCGGGCCGCGTTGAAGCGCCCCGCGGCATAGTCCCGCGCCAGCCGGCGAGCGTCGGTGCCGAGCGAGCGGGCGACGAAGTCGAACCCCGGATCCTGCGACCGCGCATGCTGTTCGAGAGTGGCGACGTTCGCGCTCAGGGCCTCGAGCTGCGTCCGCACGCGGGCGCGATTGGCGGGCGCCTGGAAGGCGTCGCCCGCGAAGCTGAGCGCCAACGCCTCGGTCATCGGGCCGAAGATCCCGTCCATGATGAGCCGCGTCGGCGGCATGTCCGCGGCCCCGGCGACCCCGCCGAAGCCGGCGCCGAGGATCATCAAGGCCATGCGGAAAGCGGCGGTCATGCTGGACTCCCGAGCGAGGGACCTCGCGCAAGGACTTAAAAAGCAAAGGCTGTGCCAGCCCGAAATCACAGAAATTTCGGCGCTATCGACGGCGGCCGACGGCAGCTTAGCGGGAAGAGGCGCAGCCTGTCCGCCGAGCTGCGTCATATCGTGCATTTCTAAGCGGGGATCAGGACTGTGCCGAGGCCGGGTTCGGAGGATGCGCCACCAACCGCAGGAGCCGCGTCACGCCGTCGCCGTCGGGCAAATCATGAACGATGACGAGCTTCACGACGTACCAGAGGCCGTCGCCGCGGAGGCGTCGGCAACGGACGACACGCCCCCGAAAGTCGGCGCCCGGGGCCTCGCCGTTCGCGCCGACCGAGACCGTCACCGCGTCCCCGCGCACTACGGGCGCGAGTCCGACGAGGGTCGCGTGGCGGCGGTCGAGGTCGCGCAAGTAGACGGTCGTGGCCTCCTTCTCGTTTTCGGCGGCCGGGCGGCCTCCCGACGTGCGCACGAGCCGCGCCGGAAGAAAGAGGTCGTGCGCGCGCGTGCCGCCCGTGAGCGCCGCGACCGGCCCCGGATCGCCGGGCTCCCGTTCCCCGGCGCTGAACAGGGCCAGAAGCACGACGGCGACGAGGCCGCCGAGCGCGATCCAGCCGATGGACCCCGGAAGGTGGGTCTCTTCCGGTTCCGCCGCGCGCTTCGACAGGCTGAGGCCGTCATCGTCGCCGGGATTCTCGAGCGGCCTGGCGAACGCGGCGCCGGACGCGGCGAACCAGCCGACGAGCATCAGGTAACACAGTGTCATCCGTGGGGCTTTCACGTCGCTGGGAAGGCCAGGTTCGCGTAAAGCTCTTCCGGCGGCGGCACGACGAGCACGGCGCAAGGACCCTTGAGGGTCTGCCGGAACGGCACCTTTCCGATCAGAAATGGCCGGAGCTTCAACGCTTTATGGCGCCCGACCACGAGCAGGTCGGGCTTGAAGTCCGCCATCGAGGCCGTCAACTCGCGCACGACGTCGCCCTCGCGGATGTCGACCTCGATATCGGTTTTGGCGGCGACGCGGTCCCGAAATGGCTGGCCGCGCTCGCACAGCTTCGCGCGGCGCGCCTCGTGGTCGCGCGCGAGCAAATCCGCGTCGGCGTGAAGGAGCGGACGCCGGCGCCCATGAACGTTCACCTGCCGGACGCGCGACCCGGGCATCTTCGAGGCGAGCTCGAAGGTCCGGCGGAGGGCTTCCTGCGATCCGGCTTCGAGGTCGTCGCCGACCAGGATCGCCAGACCCGGGCGGGTGAAGTCGGGTGTCCGCCCGGTGTCGACGACGAGGACGGGCAGCGGCGCGTGCGCCATGAGCGCGATGGTCGTCGAGAGAAAGCCGGTGAAATCGCCGTATTCGGACGCGCACGAGGTGACGAGGAGGTTCGCCCGGTGCAATTTGGAATAGGAGATGAGCGCCTCCTCCGTGTCGCCGACCAGGACCTCGCCGCGGGCGCGGCCGCCGAGGTGGGTCGCCTCGACGAGCTTCGCGAGCTTAGCGCGGCCGTCCGCGACCCGCGCGGCAAGGGCGTCCTCGGGAATGGGCAGGCTATAGTAGTAGCCCGGGACTTCGACCACCCAGGGTTGTAGCGGCTCTTCCTCGATGACGTGCACGAGGCGCAGGTCCATATCGAAGCGGCGCGCGAGCGCGGCGGCGGTGTCGGCCACGCAGCCGGACTGCGAATCGAGCGCGACCGCGGCGACGACGGTTCCTTTGGGTGGGGGGGCTAGAGCTTCCATGAAGGACTCCCGTTTCTGGTTGCGAGCCGCGATCCGGTTCGATAGCTCCGAATTGTGCAAGGATCGTTCCGCCAACGACGGCTCATGAAAGCGGCGGGCGGCGGGATTTTTGCGTGAAATGGCGCGACCCGCGCCGGGAGCCCGAACGCGCCAACGCTGGGGCCGGGTCTTGAACTTGCAGTCTCGATCATGAAGTCAGAGGAGGACGCCCATGCATGAACGGGGTGCCAACATCGGGCGCTACCGGATGGAAGGGGAGCATGGCTGCATCGACGTCCGGCTCACGACCTGGCGGCAGCTCTTCGATTCCCGCGATCCGGCGCCCTTTCGCGAGCGGGATCTGGACGACGATGCGGCGGCTTACGTCGTCGCGGGTTACCGCGAGCTTCATAAAAAGGTCGACGCGAAGCTCGTGCTTCACCTGGCCGAAGCGGCGGGGGTGGCGCCGGAGGCCGGCGTCTTCGTCGAGTCGATCCACGCGTTCTTCCTGGCGGAGCGCGAGATGAACCGCGCCAAGGTGCGCGCGACGGTCCGGCGCGCGCAAGTCTGGCTGGTCGCCGGCGCGCTTTTTCTGACGCTTTGCATCGTCGGCTCGCAGCTCGTGGGGAGCGCGGGCCTGCTTCAGCGCTCCCTCAAGGAGGGGTTGATCATCATCGGCTGGGTCGCCATGTGGCGGCCGGTGGACCTGCTGCTCTACGCGTGGTGGCCGCTGCTCGAACTGGATCGCCTGTACCGCGGCCTTTCGACGATTCCGGTCGAAGTCCGGTACGCTCAGCACGGCGCCTGAAGCGGGGCGAGCGTCAGAGGTAGCCGAATCGGCGCGCGTTCGCCGCCAGCTCTTCCCGGAACTCCGGCGCCGCGATGCCGATGAGCGCCCGCACGCGTTCCGACACGGAGCGCCCGCTCAGCTCGGCGACGCCGTGCTCCGTCACGATCGTGTCGACGTCGTTCCGGGTGATGCTGACTTTGGCGCCCGGCTTGAGCTCCGCCACGATCTTCGCGGCGGCGCCGTCCTTCGTCGCCGCGCGCAGGGCGATGATGCCGCGCCCGCCCGCGGCGCGTTGGGCGCCGATGTGGGTGTCCGCGGCGCCGCCGACGCCGCTCAGCTCCAGGTGGCCGACGGACTCGGAGCAGACCTGGCCGGTGAGGTCGACCTCCACCGCCGTATTGATCGAGGTCATCTTGTAGTTCCGGCCGATGCGGTACGGGTCGTTGACGACGGCGCCGGGCTCGAGGGCGACGGCGGGGTGGCCGTCGATGAACTCGTAGAGGGCGGCGCTCCCATAGGCGAAGGCGCCGATGATCTTGCCGGGCCACGACGTCTTGTGGCGACCGGTGACGACGCCTTTCAGGTAGAGGTCCATGATGGCGTCGTTGACGAGCTCCGTGTGCATGCCCAGGTCGCGGTGGACAGTCGCTGGACGACGTTCCAACCGGTGTCCGGGCCGAGAAGCGCCATGATCCACGCCGGGCGAGTGCTCATGATGATCAGATAGAGGATCCATTGGAGCGTGACCAGAAGCGATGCGGCAAGCAGCGTCCACCACCCGGCCATGGTCGCGCCCTCTACGCGCCTTTCAAACGGAGCACTCATCGCTCCGCCTCCTGGTTTGCTCACGCCGTCCCTTGTGCAAAGGAGGATCCAATCCGCGCCGCCATCCATGACGTACTCCCCGCCCTCCGTCGCCATGGGGCTGTCCAGGATGACCGGGACCGCCGGGATCCGGCGGGCCGCAATCGACGAGCCAGGTGCGGCCCTGCCAGGTGACGGCGGCGCGGCTGCCCGTGACCGTGGCCGCGGCGCCGAGAAACTCCAGGCGAACCACCAGAACCCGCGTTTGACTCTGATCTCTCTGGCGGCTCGGGTCAGCTGCGGCTGCCCTGCGCCTGGTCGATGATCTTCCGGAGCTCGTCGAGGAGCTCCTCCGATTCCGGCGGCACATTCGTCCCGGAGGAGCCGGTGAACTCGTCGAGCATGCGGTTCGAGAGCCTTGCATAAGCTTTCGGGGCGAAGTCGGCGGCCGGCGCCAGGCGGATCGCCGACTCGAAGTAGAATTCCGAGCGCGTCAGCCAGTACGAGTGCTCGAGCAGGCTCTCGGCTACGCCGCGCAGATAGTACGCCTCGCCGAGGTCGCGGCCGCGGTCGGTGCTGCGGGCGTGGACGTAGCGCGAGAGGAGCGCGTCGGCCGTCACGAACTGGACGAGGACGTCGCGGTCGCGGGGGAAGTCCATGATCGCGCGGGCGTCTTTCATGATGATGCGGGCGCGGTCGAGCGGCTTTTTGTCGTCGAGGACGTGCGCGGTCTCGAAGGCCTTGAGCGCCGCCAGCCACCGGTCGATCTGCTGGCGCACGTGGAGGGGCGCGGTCGGCCGGGCTTTCAGCCGCGCGAGCGCCACCTGCGGCCGCTTGAAGTCGGAGTTGACGCCGATCGAGACCTTCAGATAGTCGGCCATGGCGCCGAGGGTCACCAAGAGACCCGGGTCCTGCCTTTTGTCCTCGAAGAGGGCCTCGTAGGACGTCAGCGCGGCGTCGAATTGCCGGGTCACCACCTGCAGTTGCGCGCGCTCGAGCGGGTGGAGCGCGGTGACGTTGACGCGGCCCAGAAAGAGCGCCGCGTCCGGGAAGGCGTGCGACGGCGGCAGGCTGCCGTGGCAGGCGATGCAGTTCTCGGTCATGTTGTGGAGCGTGAAGCGGGCTTCGTCGAAGCGCCCCTGTTTATAGAACTTGGCGAGCCGCCGGGCGTCCGCGCCGAGCGATCGGGCGACGTACTCGAACGCGCGGTCCTGCGACTTCGCGTGCTGCTCGAGCTTGCCGACGTTGGCCGCCAACTTGTTGAGCTGATCCAGCACGTGGGGGCGGTTGGCCTCCTTCGAGAACGCATCGCCCTCGAAGCTCAAGGCCAAAGCCTCGGTCATGGGCGCGAAGATCGCGTCCATGATCGTCTGGGTCGTCGTGGCCGTGGCCGTGGCCGTGTCCGGCGCCGACGCCGGCGCCCCGGCGGCGTGGGGGGCGGTACCAAACGACACCAGGGCCAAAATCAGTGTCGACGTAACCATGCGGGAATTCGCGCTCATGCCGCCTCCGGGTCGTTGTCGGTGTGGGGGTCATCCAGTGCAAAGCAAGACGCGGGCCATCCTTTACCTGCCGCCCGCGCCGCGCATCACGCGAGGCCGTCGGTTTCGTGCGCAAGACCGTGCTTTTCGAGGCGATACCGGAGCGTATGGCGCGAGATCCCAAGGAGCTGAGCCGCGCGCGTCTGGTTGTTGCGGGCCCGCTCGATCGCCTGCACGAGGAAGCTCTTTTCGAGCAGATCCAGGTTCACCCCGTCCGGCGGAAGCACGAAGCCGCCGTCGACCGACGTCGGGACGTGGTGGTTGTTGGGCGCCGGCGACGGGTGCACGGGCGCGGAGGATTGCGCCGGGTACGGTGGGTGGAATGGCGCGGAACCCGGCGCGACGGGGGCGGGCGTCACCTCGATCTCGAGGTGCTCGGGCATCAACGCCCGGGGCTCGTGGAATACGAGCGCCCGCTGCAGGACGTTGCGCAGCTCGCGCACGTTCCCCGGCCAGTCGTGCGCGCGCAGCGCGGCCAAAGCCTCCGGCGTCACGCGCGGCAGCTCGAGGCCTAAGTCGGCCGCGAGCTGCCGGACCAGAAAGTCCGTGAGGACGGGGACGTCCTCCAGGTGCTCCTTGAGGCTGGGCAGGGTCACGGTGAGCACGTTGAGCCGGTAATAGAGGTCCTGGCGGAAGCGCTGGGCCGCGACCTCGACGAGCAGGTTGCGGTTGGTTGCCGCGATGATGCGCCCCTTGAACTCGATGTCCTTGGTGCCGCCGAGGCGCTTGAACCGCCGGTACTCCAGGGCCCGCAGGAGCTTGGCCTGGAGCTTGAGCGGCAGCTCCCCGATCTCGTCGAGGAAGATCGAGCCGTTGCGGGCCATCTCGAAGAGGCCGAGTTTGCGCTCGCGGGCGTCGGTGAACGCGCCCTTTTCGTAGCCGAAGAGCTCGCTCTCGAGCAGGGTCTCGGGGATGCTCGCGCAGTTGATCTCGACGAACGGCTGGCCTTTGCGCGCCGACCATTCGTGGATCGCCCGCGCCGCCAGCTCCTTGCCCGCGCCGCTTTCGCCGAGCACCAGGGCCGTGTCGGCCTTGCTGTTCGCGATGCGCTCGAGGCGCTCCTTCACCTTGGTGATGGCCGGGCCGTCGCCCACGATCTCGAGCCGCGCCGCCGGGGCCTCGGCGCCGGTCATCGTGGACACGCGCTGGCGGAGCCGGGCGACCTCGGACGAGCGGCGCACCGCCGCGATCAGGTCCTTCATGTCGAAGGGTTTTTGCAGGTAATCATAGGCGCCGAGGCGGATGGCCGTGATCGCGGAGTCGATGGCGCCGTGCGCCGTGATCAGGATGATCGGCATGTCCGGGTACTCGAACCGCCACTTCTTAAGGAGCTCCAGGCCGTTGCCGTCGGGCAACCTTAGGTCGGTGATGACGATGTCCGGCGTGGCCTGTTGAAACCGCTCCAGGGCCTCCCGGATGCTGCCGGCGCGCGTGACCTCCGCGCCCAGGGCGCGGAGCTCGGTGTCGATGCTCCAGGCGAGGATGTCCTCGTCGTCCACGACGAGGATGCGCACGTCTTTCAGCGCGGTCGGCGGCAGATTCTTCGAAGTCATCGGGGGGTCTCTCTCGAGGCGTGGGCCGGCTCATGCGCCGGCGGGAAGGTGAGGGTGACGCGGCAGCCGCCGAGGTCCGTCGACCGGCCGATCGCGAGCTGGCCGCCATGGCCTTTGACGCACTTTTCTGCGAGCGTGAGGCCGAGCCCGGTGCCCGCTTCTTTGGTCGAGTAAAACGGCTCGGTGGCGCGGGCGCGCGTGGCGTCGCTCATGCCGTGCCCATTGTCCTCCACCCCGACCTCGACCGAGGCGGCCGCGGCGCCAGGCTGCGCGAACACCCGGACGAGCGGCGCCGAGACCCCGCCGACGGCTTCGAGGGCATTGATCACGAGGGCCTTGAGGGCGCGCTCGAGCTTCGGGCCGTCGGCGAAGAGCGGGGGGGTGCCCGGGGCGATCTCGACCGTGAACTCGACGCCGTAGCGGTCGGGCGCGTCGATGGCGTTGCAGGCGCTCGTCAGCTCGCGCCGGGCGTCGAGCCGCGTGCAGGAAAGCGCGGCGGGCTTCGCGAAGTCGATGAGCTCGCCGACGTATTCCGATAACGTGCCGAGGCGCGTGCGCATCATCGCGAGCGATTGCTCGAGGGTCGCGGGATCCCAGTCGTCCATGGTCCGGCGGCGCTCGAGCTGTTGGTCGGCGATCGTCAACGCGGCGCCGATGCCCGCGATCGGGTTCATGATGTTGTCGGCGATCGCCGCGATCCATGCCGCCATGGACTGTAACGCTGCGGTGTTGGTAGCCATCGGGTCTCCTGATGCCGGGGGGCTTCGACTGAAGAGCAATCGCAGTGCCAAGTCTGCGCGGAACGTAGTTCCCGAAACTATTGATGTAATCTCAGGTCGTGACCCCACCTAAGTACCATGCCACTCGTTAGTGTGCGAGGTGACGCCGATTGTAGCATCTCACGCGTCTCTAAAAAGAGAATGCCCTGTAAAGACAAGGATTCCGCCATGGTATGAATGCTGCAACGCGTGCGCAACGCGACGGGAGCCATGGAAAATACCGAAAATCAGACCTTCCGGGACTTACTGGAGGCGGCGCCCGACGGCATCCTCGTCGTGGCGGCCGACGGCTCCATCATCCTGGTCAATGCGCGGTGCGCCGAGCTCTTCGGCTACCCATCCGTGGCCCTGATCGGCAAGCCGATCGAGATGCTCGTGCCGGAGTATATCCGTCCGAGCCACGCCAAGCTGCGCGACGGGTATTTCGCCAACCCCCACACGCGCCCGATGGGAATCGGCCTCGATCTGGTCGGGGCACGGGAGGACGGCGGCACCTTGCCCGTCGAGATCAGTTTGAGCCCGTTCCAGTTCGAGGGGCGGCCGTGCGCGATCGCCGTCGTGCGCGACGTCACCGAGGCGCGGCGCATGGGCCGCGAGCTGAAGCGGAGCGTCGACGAGCTCAAGCGGTCGAACGAGGAGCTCGAGCGCTTCGCCTACGTCGCCTCGCACGACCTGCAGGAGCCGCTGCGAATGGTGAGCGGATACACGCAGCTCCTCAAGCGCCGCTATGCCGGCAAGCTCGACCCGGAAGCCGGGGAATACATCGATTTCGCCGTCGACGGCGTCAAACGCATGCAGACGCTGATCAACGACCTGCTCACCTACTCCCGCGTCGCCACCCGCGGCCGGCCGTTCGACCGGGTCGCCCTCGACGAGGTCCGCGACCAGGCCCTCGCCAACCTCACGCAGGCGATCGCCGATACCGGCGCCGTCGTCGAGAGCGAGCCGCTCCCCGAGGTCTTCGGCGACCGGACCCTTCTCGTCCAGCTGTTCCAGAACCTGATCGGAAATGCCATCAAGTTCCATTCCGCCGGCGTCCGGCCCGAAATCCACCTCGCGTGGACCTGGGACGAAACGGCCTGTCACGTCGTCGTCCGCGACAATGGCATCGGCATCGAGCCGCAATACCGGGAGAAGGTGTTCGTGATCTTCCAGCGCCTTCACACGCGGGAGCAATATCCCGGGACGGGCATCGGCCTCGCCCTGGCCAAGAAGATCGTCGAGCGCCACGGGGGCGCGATCTGGTTCGAGCCCGTCCCGGGCCGAGGCACGGCGTTTCACTTCACCCTGAGCAACGACGAGGCGCGCCCTTGACCGATCGCAAAGGTCCCGCGGAGATCCTGCTCGTCGAGGACAATCCCGGCGACGTCCGCCTGACGATGGAGGCCTTGAAAGAGGGCGGGATCACCTACCGCCTCACCGTCGCGAGCGACGGCGTCGAGGCGATGGACTACCTGCACAAGCGCGGCAAGCACGCCGCGGCGACGGTCCCGGACATCATCCTCCTCGACCTCAATCTGCCGAAAAAGGACGGGCGCGAGGTCCTCATGGAGATCAAGGCGGACCCGGCGTTGCGCCGTATCCCGGTCGTCGTCCTCACGACCTCGAGCGCGGACGAGGACGTTTTGCGCGCCTATGACCTCCACGTGAACTGCTACATCACGAAGCCGGTCGACATGGACCGGTTCATCGAGGTCGTGAAGGCGATCGACGCGTTCTGGTTCAACGTGGTGCGCCTGCCGAGTCGTTGAGTGCTAGAACCCATCCTCGATCAGGTAGTCGTCGAGGTTGATCTCGGCTTCCGCGGACCGGGCCGCCGCCCGGCGCAGGGTCAGGACGGCTTCGGCACCCTCCCCGGGTCCGGCCGACGAAAGCGTCAGCTCGCTTCCCATGTTGCTCGCCAGGGTCGAGCAGAGCCAAAGGCCGAGGCCCTGGCCGCCCCGGAGCTTCCTGGTCGTGGAAAACGCCGGGAATTCCCGGCGCGTGCCGGCTTTGGCGAAGCCGATGCCGTTGTCCCGAACCGTGATGCGGTGATGGTCGGCCCCGGCTTCGATGCGAAGCTCGATGCAGCCGCCCGCCTCGGACCCGAGCTCGGCGATGGCGTCGGCCGCGTTGAGCATCAGATTGATGAGGATCTGCTCGACGCGCACCGGGTGCCCCTCCGCCCAAACCTCGTCTGGCGACGCGGGCGCCAGCACGATGTTTACGGGGCGGACCCGGGCGCGCATCATGGCGACCGTCCCGCCGACGAGCTTTGCCAGGTCGATCGCCGTGCAGGCGGCGGCGGCGGGGGTCAAAAGCGAGGTCACGCTCCGGGCGACGTCGAAAAGGAGCTCCGTCGAGCGCCCGAGGGCTTTTAGCGCCTCGCCGCCGTCGGTC
>JAYVWD010000360.1:0-2165 GCA_043786345.1 Pseudomonadota bacterium | reverse complement strand
GCGTCCGCCGTCAGTCCGCCCGGCAGGCGGCCCCAGTGATAGAACCCGCCCTCGCCGGTGCAGAGCTCGATCCCGCACTTGGCGAGGCCGGTGCGATAGGCGTCCCGCTGCTTGTTATAGAACTCCACGACCGCGGTCCGGGCCCTCGCGACGCGGTCCAGCTGGAGGAGGCCGGTCACATAGATCTGCGCCGGCTTCGACACGCCGCCCATGGCGATCGACGAGAAGTTGCGGAAAAGCTCGATATGCTTCTTGGAAGCCACGACCCAGCCGGTGCGCATGCCCGGAACCTGCAGCCCCTTGGTCGCCGCCCCGATGACGAAGATATTGGTGGCGTCGATGTCGCGGACGTACTGCATCGCGCTGACCGGGCCGGACGCGTGGAAAAACTCGTAAGCTTCGTCGAAGATCGCGCCGCGGTTTTCGGCGGATGCGAAGGTCACCAGCTCGCTCAAGGCCTGGCCCGACCACGTCACGCCGGTGGGATTGCAGGGGTTGCTCTTGACGACGAGGGCCGGTGCCCCGGCCTTCGCGGCCTTGTAGTCCGCCAGCGTCGGCCGGAAGTTGTTTTCGGGGTTGCTCGGGATCAGGGTGTAGTCCCGGTTCAACAGCTTCAATTTGTCGAAATACGGCGTGTATTCGGTCTCCTCGATGAGCACCTTGACGTCGCGCCGCAGAAACATCAGCGTCGCGAAGATCGCCGGGCGCCCGCCGGCGAAGACCGCGACGTTGTCGGGCGTCAACTTCGCGCCGTAGAACTGGTTGTAGTAGGCGGCGATCGCCTGGCGCAGGGCGTCCGTGCCCGTCGCCGCCGGATACTTGAGGTCCGCCGCCCCGAAGGAAACGGAGGACGGGAGCTCCGGGCCGTTCGGCAGCTGCTTCGTCAGCGGAAAGCCTTGCGCCCACGGCCGGGTTCCCGGATCGCCCATGTACATCCCGGTGGCGTCCTGAAACTTGAATAGGGTTTCGTAGACTCCCATCGGCGGGAATTCCTGAAGAAACATGGGCGTCCTCCTGGTGGCGGTAGGAGCCGAATATATCGAGGAGACGGAGCCGCCGCCAGCCCAACCGGCCGCGCCCGCATGAAGCCCCCGCCGTTTCCCCTTCCCCATCCCCCACTCGCCGGCTCGCGGGGACCCCTGTGGTCGCCCGGCCGGCCGGCATGCAGACCACGGATGCGGGGAGGCCGGGAGAAACGGCGGGACGCCTACCTCGATCGGCAGGTATCCGTGGCGAACACGAAGTCGCGCTCCCGCGTCGTGACGCCGTTCTTGATGGACGTGGACTGCGAGCTCGACAGGCTTTTCATGCCCGGCGGCGGCGAGGGCTCCGGCTCGTTCCCCACCAGATGGACGCAGTGGGCGCCCTTGTTTTTGCAGAGGCCGTCCGTCAGGGCCTTTTGGTCGGGGTCGTCGGCGAAGCCACCGTTGACGAAGGCGTTGAAGGCGCCGAGGCCGGTGATCTTCGGGCCGGACAGCGCCGCGACTCAGCCGCAGAGGTCGCCGGCCTGGCAGCGCCCGCGTTGCGCCGCATAGGCCAGGACCGCCGCCGCCCGCCTTTTCGCGTCGTCGTTTTTCGTGACGGCGGCGAGAAACGCGTAAGATCCGGCGGAATCCACGTAGTATTGCACCCGCCCGAAGCCGCGCCCGGCCTCGGCGATTTCGTCCGCGAGCGAGAGCCGGTCGACGCAACGATACCCGTCGGCCGTGCAAATTTCGTGGAGCAGGGCCTTGCCGTGCGGCGACGCCCTTTGCTCCTTCGAGAGGCCGATGAAGGTCGTCATGCACGAGCCGACGCCAAAGGTCATGCAGTCGCGCTCGCGGGCCAGGGGCACCGGCGTCGGCCCCGGCGTGGTGCAGCGCGCAAGGGCCGCCGCAAGGGCGATCAGGACCAGGCAACGGTAAGACTTCATGGGTCGGCCACCTCGGCGGTTCGAAAGGCCGATCGTAGCAAGCTTTCGCCGCCATGGCTCGCCCCTTGCGGCCCCGGCCGAACGCCGGCTCAACTCGGCTTTGGCGGTTTTTTAACGACTCGTCCATCCAGCTATTAATCGAGCAGAATTTCGATTTCGACCTGTTTTCCAGGATAAGAGCGTCTTGAAGGCACTTATGTAATATCCATGATCCGCGCTTGAACGTGGAATTACCAACATCTCCGGTCTTGGA
>JAYVWD010000359.1:0-2894 GCA_043786345.1 Pseudomonadota bacterium | reverse complement strand
CCGGCGGCGAGTTTCTCGAGCGCCTGTTTCTGGAAGCCGGCGACGCTGTCCTGCAGACCTTTTTTCGCGGCGAAGTCGATGAACTCTTTGGTGAACATGCCGATGCGCTCGCTGTTGTCCTTGCCGCCGACCGCATCGGGCCGCGCGATCTCGGTGACGAAGTCCGCGGCGAACTCGGCGAAGCGGTTTATTGTCTGGGGGGCGGCCTCGGTCACGGCGTCGGGCTTCGGCTCATAGGCGAGGTTGACGCCTTTGAGGAAGTCGTCCATGCCGCGCACCTCGGTCTCGCCTTTCTTCTCGGAGCGGGTGACGAGGTTCTTGCCGAATTCGGACAGGGCCACGCCGAGCAGGGAGCGCGCGCCTGCGGGCGCATTGGGGTCGTCCGGCCGGATTCCTTTCGAGAGGACCGCCAGGGCGCTTTCCATGTCCTTGGACTCGAAGTCTTCCGGGAAGCGATCGAAAAAGGCGTCCGTGACAGGTCCGACCCATTTCGGCGAGTCGAGTTTTGCGAGGACCCGTCCGACGACCCGTTCGAGCGGGATGTTGTTTCCGTCGGTCGCGACCGCGAAAAAGGTCTTGGTACCGGCGCCGAGGTCGATTTGCCGCTCGACCAAGCCATCGGTGAAGAAGTCGATGACCTTCTCGGCAGCGAGGATTTTGGGCTCATCGGGAGCCGCGTCGGGCGCCGAAGGCTCGGCGGCGTCGGCGAGCATCATCCCGTTCGCCGTCTGCGGCGCGGGGCTCTTGTCGTTCTGGGTGTGGTAGTCGGCCGCCATCTGCGCGCCTGGCATCCCCTGCTTGTCGAGGGCGGCGCCGATCTCGTCGGCGAGCTGCTCGTCGAAGGCGGGCGCCGGCGCGATCGCCGTCTTGGTTTCCGCCGGCGTCTCGGGCTTCGCCACCTCGACCGCTGGCTGGGGGACGACCGGCTCAGGCTGGGCCGTTCCGGTCGGGACGGTGCCCGTGCCGAGGGTCTTTGCATTTTCCTGCACCGAGCAGGCGGCGGCCGCGGCGATCACTCCGAGACAGGCTAAATGGCGCATGATTTTCATGGGTTCTCCCTGTGTTCAGCCTCTAGAAGCGCAGGGTTTGCCCGGGTCTTGGGCGCGATCAGGACAACCCGATCGGAGCATTGGTCAGGACCTTTAGGGTAACCTAAAATAAGCCGTGAAAATCACCAGATGCAATCGAGGGGGAGGCGGCATGTCGGTGCGCGGGTGGACGCTTGGGGCGCTTTTCGGGGTGTTGGCGGCCGGCGGCGCGGGCCTGGCGGCATGGCGGGGGATCCTGGCCAAAGGCCGGCGCTGCGGTGTGGAGCTCGCGGAAGCCGACCTCGAGGCCTCGCTCCGCCTCGGCAGCGGCTATGTGCTCGCGCACCAGCGCGGCGCCGGCAACTTCGACTACGAATACGACTGGCGCACGAAGGCGCTTTCGACCGAGGACAACCAGGTGCGGCAGGCCGGCGCCCTTTGGGGCCTGGCGCTGCTCGCGGCCGCGCCGCCGGCGTTGGCCTTGCCGCCGGACCTGGTTGCTGCGGCCTGGAAGGGGATGCGTTTCTTCGACGCGCACGCCGCCGAGACGGCGGCGGGCGCGCGTTACCCGATCTACGTGAGCGAGGGCCGGAGCGACGCGCGCGGCACGCTCGGAACGGCGGCGCTCGTGACCTTGTCGCTCGTGGAGCTTCTGCGCGCCGGCGGGCTGCCTGACGCCGAGCGCCCGGTCTGGGAGCGGAAACTCGGCGGCTATCTGAAGTTCCTCGTCGCTGCGCGCAACGCCGACGGCCTCTGGCACGGCGAGTATGACCTCCACACCGGCCAGGCGATGGGCGAGCACTCGTCCTACTCTGACGGCGAGGCGCTGCTCGCCCTGACCAAGGCCGCCAAGTACCTCGGACATAAGGACCTCGAGGCGACGGTTCTGGAGGCGGCGGCGGCGGGCCACGCCCTGAACGTCGTCGCCGCGCTCGCGCAGGATCCGGATTCCGACGTGACCAAAGGCTACTACCAATGGTCCTCGATGGCCTTTTACGAGCTCGCGACCTCGGACTGGCGGGACAAGGCGGCGTTCGGCGACTGGGTGCTGGGGTTGAGCGATTGGATGACCGACGTGCACAAGACGCTCGAGCGGCCGCGGAACACCGGCTACGCCTACGAGGGCCTCGTCCCGGCTTTCGCCTTGGCGCGGGAGCGCGGCGACGCGGCGCGCACGGCCAAGCTCGGCTGCGTGATCCACACCGGCCTCGCGAAGCTGATGAGCTGGCAGATCGGCCACCCGCGCGCCGCGGCGCTCGGCCCTTCCGCCGACCGCCTGGCAGTGGGCGGCGTCCAGAACGGCGCCACCGAGCCGGGCCTGCGCATCGACGTTGTGCAGCACCAGATGCACGGGACGCTCATGGCCTGGGCGGAGCTCTTCGGCCCTGGCGCCGCCAGCCGGAGCCCCACCACCCAGTGAGGCGTCGGGGTCCGGCCGGTCAGAAGGTGTCTTTGACTTCGCTGATCGGGGTCACCGTGCAGCCCCTTGGGGGCCTTGGGACACCGGGAGCGGGGCCGGTCGGTCAGTGGCTGGCGACCTTGATTTCGGACCAGATGCGGTCGTAGACGGTCGTCGCATCGCCCAGGTCCTTCATCATCTCGAACTTCGCCGCGACCTCGGGCGTCGGGTAGAGGACGGGGCTGTTCTGGAGGTCCGGCGGCAGGAGCGCCTTCGTGCCCGTGAGCACCGGGCCCGCCAGCGTCCGCTTGACGAAGTCGGCGTTCGCCGTCGGCTCCAGCAGGTAGTTCATCAACGCCAGAGCCTCCGCCTTGTGCGGGCCGCTCTTCAGGATGACCATGTTGTCGATCGCCATCGTCGCGCCCTCCTTCGGGACGACGAACTCGATCTTGCCGCCGGTGTCGCGC
>JAYVWD010000358.1:0-1597 GCA_043786345.1 Pseudomonadota bacterium | reverse complement strand
ACCGGGCGCGCATTGGCGAGGGCGTCGACGTAGACCTGGATCAACGCGTCGTCGACGACGTCGCCGTTAAAGGCCCAGGCGAAGGCGAGGCGGTCGAGCAGGATGTCGGTGAGGTCCAAAAGCTCAGGGTGGGCGGCGGCGGCCGTGTTGACGGCGACGCCGGCGTGGTCGAGGGCCGTGATCAGCGGCGAGGCGCCGGCCGGGTCGAGGCGCGCGGCGGGGTGTTGCTGGTGCGCGAGGTAAAGCTTCGCGAGCATGCGGACGCCCTCGTCCCAGCCGCCATAGCCTTTGCCGGGCGCGCCGGTCACGGCGAGGAATTTCCGGGTCACGAGGCCGCGCGCCACGTCGTCGGCGTCGAGGGCCGCGGCCGGACTTTCGGCGAAGGCCGCGCACGGCCCGAACACGCCGGCGAAGCTCGGCGCGAACGCGCCGGTCCCGAAGGCTTCGGTGTTGGCGAAGAGGTCGTTGCGGTCCTTGGCGCAGGCGGCGTAGCGCGCGTCGTCGAAGGCCGTCGGGTCGCTCCAGGCGAGGGAGGTGACCTTGTAGAGCCGGTCCGCCGAGCCCGGCGCCGTCCACGAGACCGCCGCGTGCACGTGCCAGGGCCCTTTGTCGGCGTCGTTCCTGGCGAAATCCGCCGCGTACTTGGACGGCTTGATCGCGAGGTCGAGCGCGACCGCGCCCTCGTTCGCCGTCAGCGCCGCCATCAGGCCGTCGCCGCCGTCGATCTGCGGCCATTGGCGGCTGATCACCGGCGCGAAGGTCTGGCCCAGAAACGTGGCGTTGTGCTCGCTATCGTCGAAGGACCCGGCGGGAAAGAGGCGGTCGACCGCCGCCGCGTCGAGCCCGACGAAGGTGCTGGCGAGCCAGGCCCTGGCGGGGTCGCGCTGCTGACCGGCGACGATGGCGGACTCGATCAGGCCGTGGCGGCGGATCGAGCGCGCAAGGGTCTGGAAGACCTGGGCGCTCTCGACCGGCGGCGCGAAGTCGCCGGCGCCGTAGATCAGGACCGGGAGCCCGGCCCACACGTCGGTCTCGTACACGGACTCGCCGTTGACCTCGACCTTGCAGCGGGAGCCTTCGCGGGTCATCCTGGCGCCGAACTTTTCGGCGTCCTTGCCGTTGACCTTCACCTCGTGGTTGATGGTCGAGGTACTTTGGCCCAGCTGGGAAAGCGGGGCGCCGAAGAGGGCGAAGTGGCCGCCGTCGTCGTGGAGGGCGAAGCTGCCGCCCGAATGCTCGAGGAAGCGGCGGGCGTCGATGCCGGCGTCGGTGCCGGGGGCCGTGCCCTCGAACGCGTTGGCGGTGTCGCAGGCCTTCACGAGCGCGGCCTTCCAGGCCTCGAAGGCCTTCTGCTCGTCGACGCTCAGCTCGAAGACGCGGTCGCCGCGGCGGCCGGAGTCGTGCTTTTTGAGGACGGCGCAACCCGAGGCGAAGGCCGACAGGGTCACGAGGGCGAGCAGTGTGCGCATGGGGGACCCTTTCCTTAATAAAGAGGCCTGTCTTCTCATAAAAGCGGTGCATTCGGCAAACGGGGCGTCGTCCATCGGAGACAGTCTTGGATCTAACCCCTTGACTCTCCGAATGAAGCCGCTGGACC
>JAYVWD010000357.1:0-3208 GCA_043786345.1 Pseudomonadota bacterium | reverse complement strand
GATAGGCTGCCGTTTTGAATACCCAAATCGCGGACTCCGGGGTCTAAATCGAAAAGGCGATGTTACCCGATTCGAGCCGGGGCGCAACGGGCATGTGCTGTTCATTTTTGCTACAGGGGCGGCGCGCCGGCTAAAGGATCGGCCGCATCCGCCGAAAAAGAAAGAAGACCAGCACGTATGCGCCCCCCCCAAAGCCGGAAGCAAAGGCATCCCATGCGGAACCAGCGTTCGACCGATTACGAGACCTACCGCGAGATCATGGGCGAGCTGCTGCGGCCGATCGAGGCCCAAGGGCTCGACGTCGATACGCTGAAGCGCCTCTACGAGAGCAAGCTGGTTTACCTGGAGAACCTGCGGGTCAAGAGCTTCCTCGAGCTCAACGGCGCCGGCGGCCATTTCAAGATGGACGATTACCGGCTCATCCTGCGCGCGATCGAGGAAACCAACAAGCACCTGCGCGACCTGATCCTGGTCCACAT
This sequence comes from Pseudomonadota bacterium, assembly GCA_043786345.1. GTDB lineage: Bacteria > Bdellovibrionota_B > Oligoflexia > Oligoflexales > CAIYRB01 > JANOTL01. The sequence continues at coordinate 2,729 of JAYVWD010000357.1, read as the reverse complement.
CACCACCAAGCTCAAGCAGCGGAACGCCGGCTAAACGAAAGGCAGATTATAAACCGCCATGAGTTTACGCGCCGCGCTGAAACCCACGCTCCTCCTCCTGCTCGCCTCCGGCTGCGCCCGCGCCTGCGAGCCGGTAGCCCCGACCCCGGCGCCGATGACCGCGCCCCTCGGCGCCGCCGGCGACGCGACGACGGCCCCCGCGGCTGGGCCCAGCCCGGCAACGGCTGCCCCCTCGACGCCGCCGGCCGGCCCGGACCCCGCGTCCCCCGCGCCGTACGCCCCCGGCGCCGGGTCGGAGCACGAGCAGTCGTTTCTCGGGGGCGGCACCGGAAAGCCTCCGCAAAAGCCTTGAGCACCAAGGGCTCCTCGGCGTAAGCACCCCCCTATGGCCGGCTCCCGGGATTTGCTATTCTAATAGTATTCCCCTCAATCCCGAGTCCCGCCCTGGAGCCGGTCATGAGCCGTCGCATACTGGTCGCCGACGATTCGTCGACGATTCAGAAGGTGATCAAGATCGCCTTCGCCCGCCACAACGTCGAGATCGTCGAGGCCAGCTCGTTCATCGAGGCCCTCGCGACCGCCGTACGCCAAGGCCCGGACCTGCTCATCGTCGACGCCAGCCTGCCGGGCGCCAAGGGGCCCGAGGACTTCACGAAGCTCGCGCGGGACGCGAACGGCGCGCCGGTGCTGCTGCTCTTCGGCACCTATGACGCCGTCGACGAGGCGCTGTTCCGGCAGGCCGGCTTCCCCCATTTCCTCAAGAAACCCTTCGAATCGGGCGACCTTTTGGCGCTCGCCGACCGCCTGCTCGGCGGCGACCTGACCCGCGACGCGCAAGCGCCGGGCCGGGACGTGCCGACGATGCCGCCGTCGCCGGATCAACCGCGCCCCGCCGGCCGTCTGGCGCACACGGCGGTGATTTACGAGCCCGGCACCTTCCAGCTGGGCGAGGGCCAGGACCCGACCGCGCCGCCGCCAGGCATGGGGCGTCACCCGCCATCCCGCCAGACGCCCCCGCCGCCGGCCCGACCCACCCCTTCGATTCCCGACCTGGACCTGGACGACGCCGCGCCGGCGCCCGACGACGGCCCCTCGCCCCGGGTCCTGACGGACGAGACCCAGCGCGGCCGCCGCGCCTTCGTGCCCGAACCGCCGATCGGAACCATCCCGCCGCGCGCGCCCGGCGCCCGCGGCGCCTCGCCGGTTCCGCTGCCGCCCGCACCGACCGACCGCGGCGGCTCGGGCGGCGTGGACGACTCCGACCTGGAAGCCGAGCTCGAGCGCCTCGGCGTCCCTCCACCGACGCCCCAGGCCGGCGCGCGCTCGACGCGCTACGACGAGCCGCGCGCGACCGTGCCGCCCCCCGGGCCGATCCGAAATGCGCCGCGCCCCCTGCCCAACGTTCCCGCCGACCTCGGCCGGGCCCCCGATATGGGCGCCGCCTCGGGCCGCGTTCCGACCGTGCCGCCGAGCTCCCCGCGCGGCCGCGGGGGCGGGATCGACGACGACGAGCTCCTCGCCCTGCTCGACGAACGCCTCCCGGCCCTGGCGCGCCAGGCGATCGAGGACTACTGCGAGCGCCACTTCAAATCCCTCGCCCGCGAGATCATCGCAGCCGAGCTGCGCCGCCTCGCCGACGAGAAAGCCCGCCATCTCGTTGACAATTGAGCGGATTTGGACGAAGTTCGCCGGATCCACAGCGGATTTTCGGCGGATTTCATCCAAATGGCGCGCATTCACGACATCCAGCTCAGCCCCGTGATCACCCGAGCCCTCGAAGAGGACTGGGGTTTTGGCGACTGGACGACGGACCTCTGCGTCCCTGACGGCACCCGCGGCGCCGCCAAAATCGTCGCCAAGGAAGACACGATGGTCGCCGGCGTCGAAGTCGCGCGCGCGGTCTTCCACAAGGTGGACCCGGCGCTCGACGTCCAGATCCTCGCCCAGAACGGCGACGAGCTGAAAAAGGGCGCGACGATCCTCACGGTGGCTGGCGACGCCCGCTCGATCCTCAAGGGCGAGCGCGTCGCCCTGAACTTCCTGGCGCGCCTTTGTGGCATCGCGACGCTCACCAGCCAGTTCGTGAAGCGGCTCGAGGGCACCAAGGCGCAGCTCCTGGACACCCGCAAGACCACCCCGGGCCTCCGCCTTCTCGAGAAGTCGGCGACCGTGACCGGCGGCGCGCGCAACCACCGCCTCTGCCTGACCGACGGCGTCATCGTGAAGGAAAACCACATCCGCGCGGCCGGCGGGATCACCAAGGCGGTCGAGCGCCTTCTGGAGAGCCTGCCGCCCACCCTCAAGATCGAGGTCGAGACGACCAGCCTCGACGAGGTGCAGGAGGCGCTCGAAGCCGGCGCCGACCTGATCATGCTCGACAACATGAGCCTCGCCGAGATGACCCTGGCGGTGCGCACGGTGCGCGGCCGCGCGCTGCTCGAGGCTTCCGGAAACGTGCGCCTCGACACCGTCCGCGCTATCGCGGAAACGGGCGTGGACTTCATCTCGACGGGCGCGATCGTCCATTCGGCGCGCTGGTCGGACCTGAGCCTGTTGTTCGACCAAAGCCACTAAGGCGGCCCCTTGGCATTGACGCTGTTGGAGTTCCCCGAGATTGACTCGACATCGGCGCGCGCGCACGCGTTGCTCGAGAGCGGCGGCGCGCGCCCGCCCTTCGCCGTGCGCGCCGACCGGCAGACGGCGGGTCGGGGCCGGCGCGGCGCCGGCTG
>JAYVWD010000356.1:0-4392 GCA_043786345.1 Pseudomonadota bacterium | reverse complement strand
AGCGACCTCGGGATCACGATCATGGGCTCGATCGTCCAAAAGGTGCCGGACGACAACGTCGCCCTCATCAAGTCCGGCGACGGCGCGGTGAAGGCGGTGAAGCGCGACTACGTGATCGGCGACAAGTACAAGGTCGTCTCGGTGACGCAGCAGTACATCGAGATCATCACCCGCGACGCCAAGCGCTACTTCGTCTACCAGGACAAGTTCGCGGACTCGGCCCTCCAGAAGAAGGCCGTGGCGACGGGCCCGACCAACCCCGCGCTCGCCGACTCCTACCACGAGGACGGCTTCGAGCGCGTCAAGGGCAAGGTCAAGATGACCGGTATGTACCGCGACAAACTCGTCAAAGAGGACCTGGCCAAGGTGCTCATGCAGGCGACCGCCGAGCCGCTCATGGAAGGCGGCCAGATCGTCGGCTTCAAGATGTCCCAGATCGACGACTCGTCCATCTACCAGAAGGCGGGCGTGACGAACGGCGATGTCATCACGGCCATCAACGGGGCCGAGCTCAACAGCATCGCGGGCTCGATCGCGCTGCTGCGGTCGCTCAAAGGCGCCGACCATGTCGACGTCGAGATCCGGCGGGACGGGGTTTCACAGAAGGTCTCGGTCGACGTGAACTGAGCCACCGCCGATTGCCAGGACCGCGGTTTGGTTCGAGCGTACAGGTCGGCGGGCCGCTCGAACCAAATCGAGAGTTCAAGGCACGACCACGGCGTCCGGGCCCGTGCGCACCTCACTCGCCCCCGCGTCGTCGATGCCCAGCACCGGCGCCCTGAACAGCTTGAACGGCGCGTACCCGTTGTCGCTCGTCATCTCGGGGCTCTTGAACATCACCGAATGCACCGAGCCCGACGGGCCGGTGCGCACATAGACCCGGACCGTCCCCTTCGTGCCGTGCCAACGCACCCGGGGCGCCGGGCCGAAATCCTGGCACGTGGAAAAGGCCGGGGCCCCCGGCGCCGTGGTCCGCAGCTCGAGCGCCAGGCGCGCAAAACCGCTCGTCGCCGGGTCTTCCAGCTTGAACGCGAAGACGTCCTCGCCGCCCCCCGCGCTCACGGGCGCCACGGCCCGTCGCATCGCCTCGGCGTCGAGGGTGAACGCGAAGCTCTGCGTGTCGTTCCGGTGGTAGAAGGTGGTGTTGCCGCAGTGCCCCTGGTCCGGGTTGAACGCGTCCTGGTCCGGCCGCCACTCGACCCCGAGCGCGACGGGGGTTTCCGGGTCGTTGAGCACCACGTTGAACGAGGAGGCGCCGCGCAGCACGACCAGCTCGTTGTTGAGCGGGGCGAACACCGGCGCCACGTGAATGGTCGCCGCGTCCTCGTCGGGAAGCGACACGTTCCACAGGTCGACGAGCGGCGGGAGCCGGATGGTGCCCCCGCTCGTGCCGTGGATCCAGGTGCAGGCGCCGATCCAGTGGTCGCGGGTCCAGTAGGACCCCATGTCGCTTTCCCCGATGAAGCCCCAGCGGCACTCGGAGTCATAAGTCCTCAATACTAAAGTATTTTCCTGCTGCTGATCGGCCCCCGCGGGGCGGTGAGGAGCCCCCGACACCGGCACGCCCGCGGTGTCCGTCTGGTCGGACTTCTTCGGCTGGAAAAGGCCCTCGAGCCCGTTGAGCGTGCCGCCGCTCGGCAGGCCCGGGACCTTTTTCCCCGCATCGCGCAGGCCGCGCTCCGCCTCGCGCGCACCGCCGCAGGCGGACGCCGCCGCCGCCACGATCAGGATCAGCCCCGGACGCTTCATCACGGTCGCCCCTCGATGGTTACCGAAGAGTCATCGGCGTCCGGCCCCCGTACTTGAGGGCTCGGGTCAGCCCTCGCTGGAAACGCCCAGGTCGGCGTTGCGTTTTCGCGCTGACCCGAAGAGCTGGTGCCAGCGCCGGATGATGACCTCGAGGGGCATCAGGAGCACCAGGGCCCAAAACCACGACCGGTCAAGCACCCAGTAGAAGTTGCGCAGGGTCTTGAAACGGCTCGGCAGCGCCACCCCGCTCTTCCCCGTGATCTCCTCGAGCCACTCCTGGGTGGCCGCGTCGGCGTCCTTCGGCGGCAAGGCCAGCCGCGCGCCGGTGAGCTGCGCCAGCTCCTCGAGCTTCTGCGGGGCCGCGTCGATCTCGGTGTCCTTGAAGACTTCGGGGAAGACGGCGGTGATGCCCGCCCGGACCGAGCCGAAGGCCGGGTGGGAGCCGTCGAGCTCGAGCGAGCAGCGCTCGCCGCCCGCGAGGGTCGCGCTCAGGGGGCCGCTGACGTCGAACTCGTCGGCGCCGGTTTTCACCGCGACCAGCTTGTCCGGCGGGATTATGGCGCCGCACACCTTGAGCTTCCACTCGGGGCTCGGCTGGAAAAAACGCGCCGCCGGCCCCTGCAGGGTGACGCGGAAGGACGCGGCCTGGTGGCGGCCGCCTTTGAGCGCGAAGTTCTTGGCGACGAGCGGCTTGCGCAGGTCCTGGCGCATGAGCCAGGTCATCGAGGCCTGGAGGAAGCGGTTGTAGACCTGCCGCGACGTCTCGCTGTCGACGGTCTGCGCGAGGCGCCAGAGCGAGTCGCTGAAGAGCCAGATCGCCCGGCCCTTGCCGGGATAAGACGCGACGGCGAGCGGGATTTCGGTCTTGCCAACGCTGGTTCGCGCCGTCAGCAGCGGCGTGACGACGTCTTTCTTAAATTTCACCCGCTCCATGTGGTGGAGGCCCTTGGCGGTCTTCCAGCCGGTGAGCGAGTCGGCGAGGCTTTCCCAGTCCTCGTAGACGTTGGCGAGGGCGCGCTTGTTGGCGTCGGGCTTGGCGAGCTCGACCTTGAACTCGAGGTTCTCGTCGTAGGCCGGACCGCGCGTGTCCTTCTCGGCCGGGGACGGGGGCTCCATCCCCTCGCCTTCCAGGGCGCCCAGGTCGAAAGCCCCGAGGCCCGGCGACGACAGCGCCTGGTCGTCGGTGACCTCGAACGGCAGGATCGCGCGCAGGGGCGAGCTCGAGAGGTCGGCGCCGGCGAGCGCGCGCGGGCCGCCGATGAAGAGCAGGCCGCCGCCGTCTTGCACGAACTTCACCAGGTTGGCCTGGTACTCGGGCAGGAGGAACTGATAGAGCGTAAAATTCTGGATGACGACGACGCGGAAGTTCGGCAGCTCCTCCTTGAACAGGCGCTCGACCGGGAACGGGATGAGGCTCAGCTCGCGCTCGCTCACCTGCTGGCTGTCCCAGGGGTCGCGCAGGATGAAGAAGCTGATGAGGTCGTACTTGGGCTCGGACTTGAGGTAGCGGCGCATGAAGCGGCCGTCCCAGCTCGGGCTCCCGAGCAGGTGCAGCACGCCGACCGTGTTCGGCATGACCTCGATCTGCGCGTAAGCCGTGTTGTCCCAGAGCGCCGTCTCGTTGGCGACGGGCAGCGCCCGGATCGTGAGCAGGTGCTGGCCGCGCGGCAGCGGCGGAATCGTCGCGCTCACCCGGGCCTCGAGCTCCTCGCCCTTGAACTCGGCGTTGACCGTCGCGAGCGGCTTGTCCTCGGCCATCACCTGGAGCTGCACGCGCTCGCTGCCGGCGTCGGCGGTCACGCGGCGCAGGTTGACGTCCACCGTCAGCGGCTTGTCCTCGAAGGAGAACGGCGCGACGTTGCTGTCCTTGATCCAGATGTTGTTGCGGCTCTTCGGGGGGAAGCCGACGATCAGCGCCCGCGGCGTCGTGACCGGCAGGTCGCCGCCCGGCCGGCCGAGGCCGCGGAGGGCCGGGTCCCAGCGCTCGGTCGGGCGGAAGTCGCCGCCGTCGCTGACGAGGAGCCACGGGTCGCCGCCGACCTTGTAGAGCCAGGAGTCGATGACGCTGCTGAGCGGCGTGTAGCCCTGGCGGACGTCCTCGTCCTGCTCGGAAAGCAGGGTGAACTTCGGCAGGCAGCCGAAGCGCAGGCAGCCGTCGTTGATCGTCTTGCGGAGCGCGTCGGCGGTGCGAAAGGGGCTCCCCGCGACGCTGCCGTCGCGGCGGACCGCGGGGTCGAAGGCCTGGCCGCGCATGCTCTCGGAGTCGTCGATCAGGACGTGCACCGGCTGGAGCGTCATCGTCCGGGGCAGCTGCTCGGTCACGGTCTCGGGGAAAAAGCTCAGGAAAATCGGGATGGTCCAGCCGACCCGGCAGAGCGAGGCGAGGGCGCCGCGCACGAGGCCGAGCTGCATGATCCAGGCGATCGACAGCAGCGAGAGGCTGACGCCGAAGGCGACGGCGACGGCCGTGAAGAAGTCGAGGTTCGTCCCGATGTTCGCGAAAAAATCCATGTCACCTCAAGCGCTTTAGAATCTCGGGCAGGTGGATCTGGTCCTTTTTGTAGTCCGTCGCCAGGGCCACCATGATCAGGTTGACGAAGATGCGCACCGACCGCTCGTGGTCGGGCGGCGTCGCGCAGGTCG
>JAYVWD010000355.1:0-3970 GCA_043786345.1 Pseudomonadota bacterium | reverse complement strand
TCGATGCGGAAACACTGCCGCTCCTCGGCGTGCCGCTTGAGCGCGGCGTCGAGCGCGCGCGAGCTCGCGAGGTCGTGCCCGAAGGGCTTCTCGATGATGACGCGCCGCCATTCCCCGTCGCGCTGCGCGAGGAGCCCCGCGTCGCCGAGCTGGGCGACGATCGGCTCGAAGAGCTCGGGCGGCACCGCGAGGTAGAAGAGGACGTTGCCGCCGGTGTGGCGCTCTTCGGCCAAGCTGGCGAGGTAAGTCTTTAATTCTGCGTAGGAATTCGGGTCGTCATAATGGCCCTGGAGGTAGGAGCTGGCTTCGACCAGCCGCTTGCATTCACCGGCGAGCGAGCACTCGGTGGCGAAATCCGCGAGGCTCTGGGCCATGTGTTCCTGAAACTCGCCGGCGGTCTGCGCCGCCCGGGCGAAGCCGACCAGCGCGAAGTCGCGCGGCAGGAGGCCGTCGCGCGCGAGGTTGCAGAGCGCCGGGAAGAGCTTGCGCCGGGTGAGGTCGCCGGTCGCGCCGAAGATGACGAGGGCGCAGGGGCCCGGCGGCTTGCGTGGGTTCGCGTCCATGGTGGCCTCCGGTGTCCGGGATAGCACCCGGGGAAAAAAAAACAAAGCCACTTGGCGTTCCCTTGGCCTAAAAGGGGGGTGGCGCGCGTCCCGCGCCTGAGTACGGAGGACAAAGCCTGTGAAGCTCGGCATGATCGGACTCGGACGGATGGGCGCGAACATGGCCCGCAGGCTGATGCGCGGCGGCCACCAGGTCGTGGCGTTCGACCGGGCGGCGGAGGCGGTTCAGGCCCTGGCCAAGGACGGCGCCATGCCGGCCACCTCGCTCGCCGACCTGAAGTCCAAGCTCACCGGGCCGCGCATCGCCTGGGTCATGCTGCCCGCGGGCGACGCGACCGAGGGCGCGGTCAAGGAGCTCGCCGGGCTCCTCGGGAAGGGCGACATCATCGTCGACGGCGGCAACTCCTACTTCAAGGACGATGTGCGCCGCGCGCGGCTCGTCGCCGCGCACGGCCTTCAGTACGTCGATGCCGGCGTCAGCGGCGGTATCTGGGGCCTCGAGCGCGGCTATAGCCTGATGGTCGGGGCCTCGAAGGAGGCCTTCGCGGCCCTCGAGCCCCTGCTTAAAACCTTGGCACCCGGCGCGGGCTCGGTGCCGCCGTCGGCCGGGCGCTCGGGCCAGAAGCCGGCGGACTCCGGTTACCTCCACTGCGGACCGGTCGGCGCCGGCCACTTCGTCAAGATGATCCACAACGGCATCGAGTACGGCATGATGCAGGCGATGGCCGAGGGCTTCGACATCATGCGCAACGCGGATTCCAAGCTGCTCTCCGAGGACCTCCGCTACACCCTCGACCTGCCCGAGATCGCCGAGGTCTGGCGCCGCGGCAGCGTCGTGTCGTCGTGGCTCCTCGACCTGACGGCCGCCGCGCTGACCGCCGACCCGAAGCTCGAAGGCTTCGAGGGCGTCGTCGCCGACTCGGGGGAGGGGCGCTGGACCATCCAGGCCGCGATCGATGAGGCGGTGCCGGCCGACGTGCTCGCGGCCTCGCTGTTCACCCGGTTCCGGTCACGCCAGACGCACACCTTCGCGGAAAAGGTCCTGTCGGCGATGCGGGCGGGCTTCGGCGGGCACAAAGAGCCGAAGTGAGCCCAAGCCGATGTGAAAGCGCCCGGCCGCCCCCGGAGCAAGGGGGGGAGCCGGGCGCTTGCCGCAGGTCGCGGGGCTCAGAGCGAGCTGCGCTCCCACACGATGCCGAACGTCTGGCGCACGTTGCCGTCGATCGAGTCGACGGTGATCAGGCCCCGGCCGCTGCGGTTACGGGAATTGTCCAGGCGAACCTGGGTGTTGACGTTGAGGGCGCGGGTGTTGCGGCCGCACTGGCCCCAGGCGCGCTGGGTCGCGGGAACCGTGTCCCGGAACTGGTAGTCGCCGTCGGTCGGGCCTTGGGTCGTGCGCTCGAGGCTCGCCGTCTGCGCGCTGCCTTGGAAGTAGAACGCCGTCTTCTGGGTGCCCGCGACGTTCGAGTCGAGCTGGACATAGCCGCGCGTGTCGAGGTCGACGAGCGCGAACTGCCAGCCGGCGGGGCAGTCGAAGGTCATGGCGAGCTGGCAGTTGCGGCGGCCGGCGCTGAGCGAGACGCCCGGGCCGACTTCCGCGACATAGCTGTCGAAGAGGAGGGTGAAGGCCTGGCGGTCGGGCGAGACGTTGCCCGCGACGCTGCCGGCGGCGCAGCCGGAGCCGGCGTATTGGAGGCTCTTGATCGTAAAGGTCCCTGGGCTGTCGGCGAAGGCCGGCGACTGCGCGCCGAACATGGCTGCGAGGACGAGGGTGCCCGTCGCGATGGCGTGTTTCATCTCTGATCTCCCGGTTGTGGTGCGGTCCCATCTGGACGTCGAGCCGTCCATTGCACCGGTCGTGCCGTCGCCGGCCGGCCGCGGTCCCCGTAGTCATAACAGGCTTTTGCCCGAGTTCTGGCCGGGTTCTGCGCCGGCGAACGGTATCAGGAAAGGCCTTTTCGTCGCTAAGATGAAGAGAGCTGAGGTCCGGGCCCGAGGGGCGGGTGGTATGCTGATGCCTCGCCATTCCCCGTGCAATCGTCGGTCGTTGAGGAGCAGGCAATGGAAAAGCCCTGGCAAAGTCGGTATCCAAAGGGCATCGCCGCGGATCTCCCCGCCTTCGCGGACGAAACCCTCGACGCGGTGCTCGACTCCGCCTTCCGGAAGTACGGGGCCTTGCCCTGCTTCACGAACATGGGAAAAACCGTCTCGTTCAAGGAGATGGACGAGCTGAGCCGCGCCTTCGCCGGCTTTTTGCGCAAGGACCTCGGCCTGGAGCCGGGCGACCGCGTCGCCGTCCAGCTCCCCAACATCCTGCAGTCGCCGGTCGCGATCTTCGGGGTGCTGCGCGCCGGGCTGACCGTCGTCAACACCAACCCGCTTTATACGCCGCGCGAGATGGAGCATCAGTTCAAGGACTCCGGCGCCAAGGCCGTCGTGATCCTCGCCAACTTCGCGGGGAACCTGGCCCAGATCCTAGGCAAGACCGGCATCCCGCCGAAGAACGTCGTCGTCACCCAGATCGGGGACCTGCTCGGCTTCCCGCGGGCGCCGCTCGTCAACTTCGTGGTGAAGCACGTGAAGAAGATGGTGCCGGAGTATGCGCTCCCGCAGGCCGTCGCCTTTCCCGAGGCGCTGCGCCGCGGCGCCGCCGTCGGCTTCACGCCGGTCAAGGCGAAGCCCGGTGACCTGGCGTTCCTGCAGTACACGGGCGGCACGACCGGCGTCGCCAAAGGCGCGATGCTGACGCACCGCAATATCGTCGCCAACATGGAGCAGATCGGCCGCTGGATCGCGCCCCTCCTGAGCGAAGGCACCGAGACCGTACTGACGGCGCTACCGCTTTATCACATCTTTTCGCTCACGGTGAACTGCTTCGCCTTCATGCGCATCGGCACCCATGACGTGCTGGTCACGAACCCGCGGGACATGCCGGCGTTCATCAAGGACTTCGCCAGGTACAAGCCCACCGTGTTCACCGGCGTCAACACGATGTTCAACGCGCTCGCCAACCACCCGGATTTCCAGAAGCTCGACTTCGCCCGGCTCAAGATGTCGGTCGCCGGCGCGATGGCCCTGCAGAAGGCCGTATGCGAGCGGTGGAAGGCGGTGACGAAGTCGAAGATCATCGAAGGCTACGGCCTGTCCGAGACCTCGCCCGTCGTCTGTTGCAACCCGGTGGACGGCACCGACCGCATCGGCACGATCGGCCTGCCGCTCCCGGGGACCGAGGTGATCCTCGTGGACGAGGCGAACGCGCCCGTCGCCCTCGGAACGGAAGGCGAGCTCGCCGTGCGCGGCCCGCAGGTGATGGCCGGCTACTGGCAGCACCCCGAGGAGACGGCGAAGTCGATGCTGCCGGGCGGCTTCTTCAAGACCGGCGACATGGCGGTGATGCAGGCGGACGG
>JAYVWD010000354.1:0-2126 GCA_043786345.1 Pseudomonadota bacterium | reverse complement strand
GAGATGATCGCGAAGTTCTGCGGGTACGGCGTTTGCCGCCAGGTCGAACACGGCCTGGCACTCCCTTACCGAGCCCAACGCCATGGCAAAGAAGCGGCGCTGATCGGCCAGCGTCTGGCGGCCAATCAGAACGCCACCGCCCCGGCCCGGGGCGGGCCGCGGCCGGCCACTGGCGGGGCGCCAAGGAACGGCCGAATATCCTGGATTATCCGGAGGGATTCGCGCGCTGGCGGACGGCTTCGTAGAGCAGGGCCGCGCCCGCCGCCGCGACGTTGAGCGAGTCGGCGATGCCCTTCATCGGGAGCTGCACGAGCTCGTCGGCATGCTCGAGCCAGAAGGCCGAGAGGCCGGACTTCTCGCTGCCGAGCAGGACCGCCGCGCCGGCCCGCAGGTCGGCCGCGTGCCAGGGTTTGCTCCGGGCGCTCAGCGCGGCGCCGGCGACCTTGATCCGGTGCGCGGTGCAGAAGGCGCGAAACTCCGCCGCCGTCGCCGCGACGACCGGGACGTGGAAGACCGTCCCGAGGCTCGCGCGCACGGCGTGCGGATTCCAGGGGTCGACCGTCGCGTCGAGGACGACGACCGCGTCGCAGCCGGCGCCGTCGGCGGTCCGCAGGAGCGCGCCCAGATTCCCGGGTTTTTCGACGCCTTCGGTCGCGAGGAGCAGCGGATTGGCGGAGAGCGTGAGGGCGGTGAGCTCCAGATGCCGCGTCGGAAACACCACGATGAGCCCGTCCGAGCCCTCGCGCACGGCGAGCTTGGCGAACACCGTCGGCGACACCGTCGTCGGCCGGATCCGGAGGCGCGAGAGGAGCGTCCGCGCCAACTCGCTCAGCTCCTCGGGGCAGGCATAGGCTTCGAGCGCCTCGAACCCGGAGCGCAGCGCGCGGTCGACCTCGCGCGCGCCTTCGACGGCGAAGGCGCCGCGGCGTTTGCGCTCCTTCGCCTCGGCGAGGGCCAGCACGCCTTTGACGCGCTCGTTCTTGACCGAGGTGAGGTCGTGGGTGAGGCCGGGACCGGTCACGTCTTGCGCACGTAAAGGCAGGAGGCGCCGCTCGGCAGGATCCGGCCGCTGACGGCTTCCGGGACGGTCATCTCCTCGGCCGTGATCTCGGCGTCCGGCGCGCGCACGTCGACGATCGCCCCGAGCAGGTTCACGAGGGCGAGCGGCGTATAGCCGGCGGAGTGTCCGCTCAGCAGGAAAAAGGCGAAGTCGGGCGCCAGGATCTTCTTGAGGTCGTCGAGGAGGGGCGGCAGCATCTCCTCGATCTTCCAGGTCTCGCCCTTGGGCCCGCGCCCATAGCTCGGCGGATCCAGGATGATGCCGTGGTATTGCGACTCGCGGCGCACTTCCCGGGCGACGAACTTCTGCACGTCGTCGACGATCCAGCGCAGCGGCCGGTCGGCGAGGGCGGACGCTTCGGCGTTTTCGCGCGCCCAGTTGACGCTGGTCTTGGAGGCGTCGACGTGCACGACCTGCGCGCCCGCGCCGGCCGCGGCCAGGGTCGAGCCGCCCGTGTAGGCGAACAGGTTCAAGACCGAAAGGTCCTTGTCGGCGCCGCGCCGGGCCATGTGGGCGCGGACAGCGTCGGCGAGGAGCTGCCAGTTCCGGTGCTGCTCGGGGAAGATGCCGAGGTGGCCGAAGTCGGTGAGCCGGATCACCAGCTTTCCGAACGGCGGGGCGTCGATGTGCCAGCTCTCCGGGAGCTTGCGGTTCTTCACCGTCCACTTGCCGTCGCCGCCGGAGAAGCGGGTGAACGAGGCGTCGACTTCGGCCCAGGCCTCGGGCGCGAGGCGCGGGCGCCAGACGGCCTGAGCCGCGGGCCGAACCAGGCGGTAGGGGCCGACCTGCTCGAGTTTTTGGAAGTTGCCGGTGTCGAGGAGCTGGTACATGCGGCCCCTCGTATAGCGCGTCGGGGCGCTGATTTCACCCCCTTTTCCCTGCCGTCCCCGTGCCCTTGCCTTGACTTGGCCCCGCGCGCGCGGGAATATCCCAACCTTCGAGGCTTTTTCGGCATAGCGGGGCACATCTTGGGCCAAGCCAATAGAATTACCGATCTTTTCAAGATCCGCCTGCCGGTCGTCCAGGCCGGGATGGTGTGGGTTTCGGGCGCCAAACTCGCCGCCGC
>JAYVWD010000353.1:0-2077 GCA_043786345.1 Pseudomonadota bacterium | reverse complement strand
CCCCGCGCCGCGCTTCCGTGGCGGGCGCCGCACCTCGTCGCCCGCCTCCGCGCCGCGCTGCCGGCGCCCGCCGCCCGCGTCTCGGGCGCCGTCCGCACGACGATCGAGCTGCCGCTCCAGGACCTGGTCGAGCGGCAGGTGGCGCAGCATCTGGCCGGTTTGCGGCGCGTCGGCATCCGTAACGCGGCCGCGCTCCTCGTCCACCGCCCGACGCGCGAGGTGCGCGCCTACGCCGGCTCCGCGGACTTCGACGACGAGGCGATCGACGGCCAGGTCGACGGCGTCCGCGCGCGGCGCTCGCCGGGCTCCACCTTGAAACCGCTCCTCTACGCGCTCGCCCTGGACAAGGGCCTCATCCATCCGGCGAGCCTCCTCCTCGACGTTCCGGTCGGCTTCGGCGCCTACGATCCGGAGAACTTCGACCACTCCTTCCTCGGCCCGATCGATGCCACGACCGCCCTCGTCGCGAGCCGCAACGTGCCGGCGACCTTGCTCCTCAACCGCCTTTCGCCCGATGTTTTCGAGGTGTTTCTCCGCAAGGCCGGCGTCAAATTCCGCTTCCCCGCCCCCGCCGATCCAGCGCGGAAGCTCGCCCCCACGCCCGGCCTCACGCTCGCGCTCGGCGGCGCCGAGGTGTCCATGGAGGAGCTCGCCATTCTGTACGCCGCGCTCGGCGACTCCGGCCGCGCCGCGCCGCTGCGTTTCGTCGCCGGCGGGCCGCGGCCTCGCCCCTTCTCGCCGGTGCTGACCCCGGAGGCCGCGTTCCTGGCGCGCACGATGCTGACCGACAACCCGCGCCCGAGCGAGCGCGTCACCGGCAACCGCCGGGTCGCCACCCGCGCGGCGGCACCCGCCGTCGCATGGAAGACCGGGACCTCGTTCGGCATGCGCGATGCCTGGGCCGTCGGCCTCGCGGGCGACTGGGTGATCGCCGTCTGGCTCGGCGACTTCCGGGGCCGCTCGAATCCGGCCCTGGTCGGCCGCGACGCGGCCGGCCCGCTGCTCTTCCGGATCATTGACGCGCTCGCCGCCGAGCGCCCGGCCGAGACCCTCGCGCCGTTCCCGCCGGCGCCGCAGCGGGCGAAAAAAGTCCGCGTCTGCGCGCTCTCCGGCGGCTTGCCCGGCCCGGCCTGCACGGCGACGAAGGACACCTGGTTCATCCCCGGCGTCTCGCCCGTGCACGTCTGCCCGATCCACCGCCTGGTCGACGTCCGCGTCTCCTCCCAGCTCCAGGCCTGCGGAAAGGGCGGCCCGACGGTGAAGAAGGCCTTCGAGTTCTGGCCGACCGATGCGCTCCGGGCCTTCGCGCGCCTCGGCGTGCCGCGCCGCCCGCCGCCGGCGCTCGAGCCCAACTGCCCGCCGGCGCTGGCGGCGCTCGCGGCGCGGGCGACGCCCACGGACGAGCCGAGCCTCCGCATCCTGTCGCCGCGCCGCAACGTCGTCTACCCCGTGCCCGTCGGGGACGACCGTCCTGCCGACCCGATCCTCCTCGCCGCGCGCGCCGCGCCCGATGCGGGCCGCGTCTATTGGTTTATGAATGAGACCCTGCTCGGGGATACGGCGCCCGGAGAAACCCTGGCTTGGACCCCCAAGCCCGGCCGCTATGTCGTTCGGGCCGTCGACGCCCACGGTGGCTCCGACGTCCGGGATCTCCTTGTCGTCGCCACCCGCTGAGCCTTTCTGACCGATCCCTGCGCGTGGAAGGGGGAGTATAATCCCCGCAAATCCTTCCCCCCCCTGGAGGCGACCACATGAAAACACGGATCCATCGGCACGCCCTTCCGCTTTTGTCCGCGCTCCTGCTCGCGACGGCCTGTTCGAGTGGCGGCGGCGGCGGCGGCGACGCCAAGAAGCCCGATCAACAACAGCAGCCTGGCGGCACCCAACCCGGCGCCAACCAACCCGGCTCCGGCGGCTCCGGCGGCGGTACTCCCGAAAGCGGCGGCGCCGCCCCCCAGAGTGGCGCCGCGACGCCCGGTCCCGACTGCGAGACGCAGTGGAAAACCTACGTCGCCTCGAACAAGGCCGGCCTCTCCTATACCTACGAGATCACCCAGACCAACAAAGGCGACGGGGT
>JAYVWD010000352.1:0-8762 GCA_043786345.1 Pseudomonadota bacterium | reverse complement strand
TGGCCGAGGAACCGGAGGCCGAGGGATTCGCTGAGGGCCGCGACCGCGGCGGTCAGGACGCGGTCTTCCGCCGACGGCTTCGCGACGCCCGAAGGGTGGTTGTGAAAGAGCACGAACCCGAACGGGCGCAGGGCGAGCAGGCTCGCGAAGAGGTCCTGCGCCTCGAAGCTGACGTGCGATGCGTGTCCGGCGGCCACGGGGCAAAACCGCCCAAGGCGGCCGTCCTTGAAGAGGGGCACATAGCCGACCCACTCCGACGAGGCCCGACGGCGGTCGGCGGGGATCGCGGCGAGCGCCTCCTTGATCACCCGGGACAGCTGCAGCGTCGTCGGAACAGGGCGCGTCCGCTCCCGAAAGCCCGCGAGCCGGCGCCCGAGCTCGATCGCGGCGAGGAGGCGCGAGCGGCGCGCGCCTCGTTCATGAGGTGAGCAAGGTCCTGGGGCTCGTAACTCGTCCTCAGGACGAAGCGGACGAATAGGCCCGCAACGCCCGTCCCCAGAAAAAGAGGATGACGCCGAAGAGCCCCGCCGTCACCACGATCAGGTGCGCGAACAGCCACGGATCAAACGGCCCGAGCAACAGCCGCGCCGGAAACGACGCGATCAACGACAGCGGCAGGATCGTCGTCAACACCACCCGCAACGGCCCGCGAAACAACGCATCCGGCCGCTCCGAAAACCGCGTCATGATGTGATAGACCGCGCTGAAGCCCCGCCCCGAATGCGTCCAGAACACCGGGATCACGAACGCGATCGACACCAGGTAGTGCAGGAACGTCCCGTTCGCGATCAAAAATGGCAACAAAATCAGGTTCCCCAGCCCCATCGCCTGCGGGCAGTTCCCCAAGGCCCACACCAGGATGCCGAACGCGAAAACCAGGTTGATGAAGGAGCTCACCGCGAACTCGCGCAGCGACAGGAAGAACAGCGCGGAGACGGGGCGCGTCAGGTAGTAGTCGAGGCTGCCGTCGTTGATCATGATCGACAAGCCCCAGACGTTGTTGGTGAACAAGGTCATGTGGAGCGCGTCGACGACGAGGAAGATCGCGACGAACACCAGGGCCTCCGGCTCGGCCCAGCCGGCGAGGGAGTCGGTGTGCAGGTAGAGGACCTTGAAGAACGCGATGTTGACCGCGTAGTAGATCAGGTCCATCACGATCCGGAAGTAGAAATCGAGGCGGAACTCGAGGGACTTCGAGAACGCGAAGCGCACGAAGCTCGCGTAGAGTTTCAGGTAGCGGCTCATGGCATCAGATCCCCACGCCCGTGTAGCGGAGCGAGCCGCGCCACCATAGCACGCGGTTGACGCCGGAGAGGACGAGGCACCAGGCCGCCATCACGGCGAGGGCGCGCAGGGCGGCGGCGGCGTCGAGCCGGCCCATCATCGCCTGGGCGGGCAGCGCCACGAGGTAGGGGAACGGCAGGAAGAGCACGGCCTTCTGGAACCAGCCGGGGAACATCGCGAGCGGCAGCATCGCCCCGCCGAGCATCCGGGTGCAGAAGGCGAGCATGACGTTGAGGCTCCAGACGCGGTCGGCCCAAAAGGCCACCTGGTCGGTCGCGGCGCCCATCAGGAAGTTGAGGACGCCGGCCGCCAACGCCAGGCCGAGCCCGATGGCGACGCTCGCCGGCGTGAGCACCACCCCTTCGGGCAGGCCTTGAATCAGCACATAGGGGATCAGTACCAAAAAGAGCTGCACGACGGCGACGAGCGAGCCTGCGAGCACGCCCATGTATTTGAACGGGAAAAAGGCGGCCGGGTAGACGATGAACTTGGTGAGGCCGCCGCTGTAGATCTCGTCGGCGATCCCCCCGCCATCCTGCGGGCGCGAGACGTTCTCGATCAGCGGCACGAGCAGGTAGTACAGGATCAGCGCCGGGAACGTGTAGCCGCCGATCGCGGATTTCCCGGTGTGGGCGAAGACGGCGCTCCACAGGAAGTAGGCGACGGCGACGTTCGCGGCGACGGTGCCGACGAAGCGCAGCCAGAAGTCGACGCGGTAGCTCATCAGCTTCCGCATCTCGATCGACAGCACTTGCAGCCACAGGCTCACGGCGGCGCCGGCTGCTGGCGGATCATCGCCTCGATCACGGTGCCGACGTCGTCGGCCTCGATCTCGAGGTCCTGCACCTTGAGCTGCGTGAGCAGGGCCGCGGCGACCTCGGGGGCGACGTCCTTCTTCGCCTTCACTTTGACGGCGGATTCGCCGGCCTCGACGACCTCGGCGATGCCGGCGCGGAGGCCGGGCAGGTACTTCGCCAGGTCGTCGCCGGCCCGCATGTGCGCCGCGCCGGGCGGGGCGAGCTGGGCGGTGACGACTTTGTGGATGCCGTACCGGCTGACGACGGCGGCGAGCGCGCCGTCATAGACGACCGCGCCTTCGCGCAGGATCACGATGCGCTCGCACAGGCTCTCGATGTCTTCCATATAATGCGAGGTGAGCAGCATCGCGGGCCGCCGCACCGCGCGGTAGTCGAGGAGGAACGTCCGGATCGCGCGCTGCGCCGTCAGGTCGAGCCCGATCGTCGGCTCGTCGAGGAACACGACGCGGGGCTCGTGGAGGAGCGCCGCGATCAGCTCCATCTTCATGCGCTCGCCGAGGCTCAGGCGCCGCACCTGCACCTTGAGCTGGGCCACCACGCCGAGGGTCTGCGCCAGGTGGTCGAGCCTTCGGTCGAAGGCGGCGCGCGGGATCTGGTAGATCTCGCGCAGCAGCAGGAAGCAGTCGCCCGCCGGCAGGTCCCACCACAGCTGGGCCTTCTGGCCCATGATCAGCGAGATCTGCTTCCGAAAGGCGTTTTCCCGCTGAAACGGGACGTGGCCCAGGACCTTGATCTCGCCGCCGGTCGGGTGGATGATCCCGGCCGCGATCTTGACGAGGGTCGTCTTGCCGGCGCCGTTGGCGCCGATCAGGCCGACGATCTCGCCCTCGCCGACGGCGAGCGAGGCCCCGCAAAGCGCGTGTTTTTCGACCCACTTGCGCTTGAACAGCGAGCGCACCGAGCCCTTGAGGCCCGGCTCCTTCTGGTGGACACGGAAGGTCTTCGAGAGGTCCCGGATCTGGATCAACTGAGCGCCTTCGCCACGTCCTCGAACTGTTCGACCGCCTGCCGCGAGATCGCGAGGCTTTGGCGCCAGAAATCGGGCTTGGTGAGGTCGGCGCCCAGGTGCTTCGCGGCCACGTCCTCGGCCGTCATCCGGCCCGTGTCGCGCAGGAGGGCGACGTAGGCCGGGAAGAACTTGTCCTTGAGGGTGTCGCGCTGGGCGTAGACGCCGAGGGCGAACAGGTACCCGAAGGTATAAGGGAAGTTGTAGAAGCTCAGCTCGGCGATCGAGAAGTGGAGCTTCGACGCCCAGAACATCGGGTCGACCTCGGACAGCGACTCGCCGTACCAGGCCTTCCACGACGCGGACATCAGCGCCTTCAGGTCGTCGGGGTTCAGGACGCCTGCCGGCCGTTTTTCGTAGAAGCGGCGCTCGAACTCGAAGCGCGCCGGGATGTTGAGCACGAAAGAGTCGACGTCGCGGGCGCGCGTCCAGCAGACGCCGAGGCGCTCGGACGGCGTCATCGGTTTGCTCAACAAATGGTTGTTGAGGACGGTCTCGCCGAAGATGCTCGCGGTTTCCGCGAGGGTCATCGGGTAGTTCGTCTCGACCACCGGCATGTCGCGCATGACCCAGGAGTGGAACGCGTGCCCGAGTTCGTGGGCGAGCGTCATGACCTCGCGCATACCGCCGTTGAACGTCATGTAGACCCGGGGCGTGCGGGACTTGGCGAACCCGGTGCAGTAGGCGCCCGGGCGTTTGCTCGCGCCGACGCGGCCCTCGATCCACTTGTTCTTGTCCATCATCCGCACAAACTCGCCCATCTCGGGGTGCACCGAGCCGTAGGCGTCGGCGATCATCGTGAGGGCTTCGGCGTAGGTCGGTTTTTTCGCGGCCTGGGCGGCGTCGCCTCTTTTGGGGCAGGGCGCGAAGAGGTCCCAAGGCGCCATCTTGTCTTTGCCGAGCAGCTTCGCCTGGGCCGCGAGGCTCCGGTGGCCGAGGGCGCGCGCTTCGTGCACGGCGCCCATCATCGCCTCGAGGGTTTCCTTGCGGATCCGGCTCTGGTGCAGCGGGGTGTCGAGGAAGTGCAGCGGCTTCGTGTGCGAGCGCCGCTGGTAGACGGAGTGCCGCCAGCCGGCGAGCGCGTTGAGGCCGCCGGCGACGGCCTCCTCGTTTTTCTCCCAGGCGGCGCCCGTCGCCTTCCAGGCCGCCTTGCGGACGGCCTCGCTCTCGTGCTGGGAAAGGGAGGCGACCTCGGCCAGGCCCATCGGCTTCTTCCCGTCAGGGAGGTCGACCTCGCAGCGGATCGAGCCGGAAAGGTTGTCGTAGAGCGTGCCCCAGGCATCGATGCCGTCGACCCCGAGGGCGATGATCAAATCCTCTTCAGGGAGCGACAGGGCGAAGTCCTTGAGCTTTCTGTCCTCGCCCAGGCTGAAGCGCTCGGGCGCCGTGTGCGTCGCCGACAGGTAGGCCTCGGCATTGGCGTCGGTCGTCGTCTTGAGGAAGAGCTCGAAGGGGTTGTAAGCCTGGGAAAGGCGCGCGGTGATTGCGCGGGCGCGGCTCGCGAGGGCTTTGGCCGCGGCGTTTTTGGCATCGACACTGAGCTCGCAGGAAAGGTAAGTGTCGACGTTGCGCAGCAGTCGGACGGCGTCCTGCAGCAGCCGCGACGCGGCCTGGCTGGCGGTCACCGCCGCCGCGCCGTCGCCGAGCGTCCGCCCGAGCGCCTCGAGCTTGGTCGTCAGCGCCTGGACCTCGTCCAGGTCCGCGAGGAGCGGCTGCGACTCGATCGCCGGGTACTCATCGGTATTGTCCCAGGCGGGGCCGTGGTAGCGCGCGTCTTCGGGCTGCAGCATCGCGACTGTCCTTTCGTATGGTTCCCGAAACGTAGAAAAACCCTCGCGATTTCGCAAGGGGCGTCATTCTGACGCTAAGCCATCAAGACCACTGCCTCATTTTTGCGCATTAGGCCTTGCGGGCAGATGAGAAAGCAGTCTATAACCCGACGCCGCTGGCCGCCGGGCCAGTCAAAATTGCATGGCGCTATGCATCAAACGAAGGGGCGAACGTGAACAAGACCAACAAAAACCTGATCTTGGCCCTAACCCTCCTGGCCACCCTGGCGACCACGGCGCGTGCCGAAGGCGACGTCTGCTTCCGCGTCCAGGACGAATGCAAATCCGCCGCGCAGCTCAAAGAGGCCGGCGTCGTCGGCGTCCGTTTCGCCGCGCTTAGCCTCCAGCGCGACGACGAGTCCACGGCCTGGGGCCTTTTTGCCTACAAGGCCGGCACCCCGGTTCAGACGGTTTTCCCCGTGACCGGCGTGATCCCGGAAAACATCCAGGGCGAAGACACCGTGCTCGCTTCGCAGGGCCGCATCTGCGAAGCCCTGAAGGCGGCCGCGATCGGCTGCTCGCGCGACCTGCTCGCCGGCACCTGGTACACGTACGCGCTCCCGAACGGCCTGCCGCCCTTCACGGCGACGTTCACGCCGAAGAGCGAGACCCCCCTGGCCGCGTCGGGCGAGTTCTCGACCAGGCGCTGGGCCTGCCGCAAAGGCGACGATGCCGACGCGCAGGAGCTCGAGGTCTCGTGCAAGGGCAACTACTACACGTCGCTGCGACTGCTCTACCTCGCGAACGCGCCCTACCTGACGCTGAACGAAGTGAGCTGCAAGGAATCCGGCAACGCCCGTCCCGCGACCTTCGCCGCGGCGAACCTGCCCGCGTGCGCGGAAGACGGCGCCCAAACCGACGCTTATAAGGCGCAGGACTGGCTGCCGCTCCCGGCGACGGGCCTCCGGTACGTGTCGTCGAACGCCGCGCGCATTTATCTGCAGCCGATCGGCGTGTCGTTCTACCGCACCGGACTCTGAGGGTTACTGGCGCGTTCGGCCCTGATGACGTCCTCGAGGCTCGCATGGTGGAACTTCGCCGAAAGACCGCCCGGCAGCGCGAGGCGCAGCTCCGGATTGTGCGCCTTGGCCGTCGCCGCCGTATCCCACGCCAGGTTCGGGTGCAACGCCATGAAGGCCGCGAAGGACTGCGGGATGACGAGCTCGGCGTGCTCCCAGCCTTCCGGGTACGGACTCCCCGCTTTTGGCGCCGGCAGCTCGACGAGCGGGATCCGGCGCTCCATATAAGGAATTGGGTCGCGCAGCTTCACGGCCGCGATCTTCCGGCCGCCGATCAGCGCCTCGTGCAGAAGCACCCCATGGCGGACCAGCTCGGCCTTGCGCGCCTCGTACGCGGCCAGGGACGCGACCCGGTAGCAGATATGATCCAGGAACAGGCCGTCCGCCTTGACGCCAGCGGCCGCGAGTCCCCGGAAAAGCGCGTCCAGAAAGGGTTTGACGCCTTCCATCATGGCTGGCTCCTTGTGCTTGGCCCCCTACCCCTGAAGATGATAACATTCCGGAGTCCTTAATAAAGTGATTGATGTCCGTAGTTTGCGAGAGGTGTTTCATGCGGCTGCTGAGACCATCGGCGCTCGCGGCGCTTACCGCAGGCCTGCTGTCCCACCCGGCCTCGGGTGCCGACGAGGCCCTGAGCTTTCGGGGCAGCGCGACCTGGCTCAACGCTTACGTTCACGGCACGGTGCTCGACGACCCCCGCAACCCGGACAACCAGGTCCTGGAGCTGCCGGCCGATAGCTTCGTGTCGCAGCTCCGTCCGACCGTAAAGCTGGTATCGAGCTCGCTCCAGCTCGTCGCCCGCCCGCGCCTGACGTTCGAGGTCGACAAGGTCAAGGTCGGCACCGGGACGCGGCCCTACCGGGGGCATTCGGCGAGCGTCTGGAGCGAAGCCTTCGCCCAGTGGACGATGTCCGAAAGGGCGACGCTCGCCCTCGGCCGCCAGAACTTTCAATGGGGCGCGGCGGAGGCGCTCAACCCCAGCAACCGGCTCTTTCACGAGTCGGTGGAAAGCCGCTCGATCCTCTACGAGGTCTCGGGCCGCAACCTGGCGCGCCTCAACCTGAGCCTCGGGAAGTCCTGGAGCACGATCCTCATCGGCGAATACGAGGAAAACAAGGACCTCGCGCCGTACGTCGCGGGCCAGAAGTTCCAGAGCGCCGGCCTGATGAAGAACGAGGTCAACTGGAACAGCGGCTCGGACTACCTGGGCTTCGTCTTCGGCGGGCGCGAAAAGGGCCGGGGCTGGCTCGGCGAGTATTTCAACGTCACCGTGCCGTATGTGGACGGCTTCTCGCTCTACGCCGACGCCCGCCACGAAAAGGGCTCGGAGGCCTGGTACCCCGTTACCCAAGGCGTCGTCACGGCCTACGCCCAGAGCAAGAACGGGAAAGAGCACGTCTACACGCTGGCGGTCTACGGCCTCAAATACGACTTCGAGGGCGGCAACACGCTGCGCGCCGAGTACGTCCTGAACGACGCCGGCTACGACGAGGGCGAAACCAAGCTCCAGACCAAGGCTTTCGACACGCGCGCCAACCCCGTCGAGCTCACGGTCTTCCCCGCCAACGCCGCGCGCGCGCTGACGCCGGGCCTCGAGCTTCCGGGTAGGCGATACGCCTTCGTGTCCGCCTATATCCCGGACTTCTTCAAGCTCACCGATTTCACCACGTACGCCCGGGCGCTCTACTCGCTCACCGACAAGTCGACGAGCGCCTATGGCAGCGCCGAATACACCCTCAAGGACGCCGGCACGTTGCTGGCCGCCGTCGCCGGCACGCCCAAAAAAGGCGAGCTCCGCGGCTTTACCTCCCCGACGTATACGGTCGGCTACAAGCACCTTTGGTGAACCAATGACGGCCATCGTCAAGCTGACGAAGCTGGTGAAGACATACCGTTTGGGCGAGACGACCGTGCAGGCCTTGCGCGACGTGAGCCTCACCCTCAATAAGGGCGAGTTCACGGCCGTCATCGGCGCCTCCGGCTCGGGCAAGTCGACCTTGCTCAACATGATCGGCTGCATCGACGAGCCGGACTCCGGCCAGGTCGTGATCGACGGCATCGACGTCACCAACCTTTCCGACGACGAAAAGAGCCGGCTCCGCAACCGCAAGATCGGCTTCATCTTCCAGTCGTTCAACCTGATCCCGGTGCTGACCGTCCAGGAAAACGTCGAGCTGCCGCTGGTGATCAACCCGAGCCTGACGGCGGCGGAGCGCCGCGACCGCGTCCTGTCGGCGATCACCGACGTCGGCCTCAAAGACCGCATGACCAACCTGCCCGACCAGCTGTCGGGCGGCCAGCGCCAGCGCGTCGCGATCGCCCGGGCCCTCGCCGGCAGCCCGGACCTGGTGCTCGCCGACGAGCCCACCGCCAACCTGGACTCCCGCACCTCGCACATGATCATCGACCTCATGCTCGAGCTCAACAGCAAGACCAAGGTGACGTTCCTCTTTTCGACGCACGACGAGCGCCTGAT
The DNA here is from genome assembly GCA_043786345.1 of Pseudomonadota bacterium. Lineage (GTDB taxonomy): Bacteria > Bdellovibrionota_B > Oligoflexia > Oligoflexales > CAIYRB01 > JANOTL01. The sequence goes on along the minus strand of JAYVWD010000352.1, from coordinate 330 downwards.
GGACCGGGTCACCCGGATGGTTCACATCACCGACGGGATGATCAACCCTTGAGCCGCACCGTCGGCGTCGTGTCCGCCTGGACGCTCGCCTGGAAAAACCTGAAGCGCAACCGCCGCCGCAACCTGGCGACCGGCTGCGCCATCGCGCTCGGCTTCGCGGCGCTGCTGGCGCTCGGCGGCTACATCACGCGGGTCGAGAACTACCTGCGCGTCTACACGATCTACGGGACGCGCACCGGGCACTTCGTGATCTACAAGAAGAACGGCTACGAGAAGTACTCGATCAAGCCGCGCGACTACTCCCTAAACACGGACGACCAGGCCAGGATC
>JAYVWD010000351.1:0-2402 GCA_043786345.1 Pseudomonadota bacterium | reverse complement strand
CTCACCCAGAAGCCGTTTTGGTCGTGCGCCGTGTACATCCCGCCGAGCGTGTTGATCAGGCTGCGGAGCGTCAGGTCGTTGCCGGCCGAGCCGAAGTCGACCTCGGTCTTGCCGTTCTTCGTCGCGGCGACGAAGGACAGGAGCGTCTCGGCGTTGGCGTCGGCGGCGACGACGTCGAGCTTCTTCGCGCTGCCGACCGTGCGGACCTTGAGCTTGACGTTCGTGGGCCGCACGACCATGTCGAGGGAGGCGGAGAGGAAGTCCTGCACCTTGATGACGCTCGCCCCGAAGAGGAACGTGTCCGTCAGGTCTTTGGCCTCGAGAAACGCGTAACGGGTGTTGCCCGTGCGGCTCTGGACCCAATCAAGCTGCGAAGGCTCGCCGTCGCCGTCACTGGGAGCGTGCTCGCCGCAAGCCGACAGGGCGGCGGCGGCGAGTAGGAAGGTGCCGATTCGGGTAAGGCGCACGGGCCGTCTCCTCTATTAAGGAAAGGTTGAGAAAACGGGGGCTTAACTGCGTGATAAGGTTAAGCTGGCCACGCGGCCAGGAAGGATTATGAGTAAACGCGGCGCCGAAGTCAATCGCGTCAAATTGGCTATAACCCTTGAGGCGCAAGGGTTTGCTGTCGCTAAGGACTATTTCATGATGCGAGGCGCATGGTTGCAGGGGGAGGATCCGTGATGCTCATGAGCCACCAATTCGAGATGCCGCATCTGGGCCGCCGCTTAAGCGGCTTCCTGCAAAGCCCGGCGGAGGTGAATGCGCTGATGCGCGAGGAAGATGTTCCCGAGTGCGTGCTCGCCTGCGCGTCGCCCGAGGTGCCGCCGCGAATGAACGCCGCGCTGCGTGCGACCGGCAATCCGGACTACCTGCGCCTCGTCGCCCGCACCGAGGTGGATGAGATTTTGCACGGTTCGTGGGCGGAGCCGCGCCCTGCCCGCCAGGCCGCTTTGAGGAGCCCGCATGCGCATTAGTCCGTCGCTTTCGATACCGCTTTCCCTACTATTCGTGACCGGTCTCGCGGCCGGCGCCGCGAAGAAGAAGCCGGCCGAGGCCCTCGTGGACCCGATCGGGTCGCCGACCTACGTGCAGCCGGAGACCGCCCGGCTGGTGGCGCCGAAGGACGCTGTTTCCACGCGCGCCGTGAAGGTGCTGCTCGTCACCGTGGTGCCGGCGAGCAGCGCCTGCTACGAGCCGAGCGCCGAGGTCGACCACGTCGACCGGTTCACCCACGTCATTTCCGCCCGCGCGCGCGCCTTCCTGGAAGGCACGTGCGCCAAACGCCGCTCCCGTTACGACTTCCAGACCCTGGACCTCGGGCTGCTGCAGCCCGGTACGCACACGATCCGGGTCGAGGACACCGTCACCCCGCTGACGCCGCTCACGCTCGTCGTGCGCGATGGCGCGGTCGCGGTGGCGCCCGCAACGACGCCGCCGGCGCGGTGAGCCGGTCCGCCGCGGCGATAGGCTGATGCAGGAGAGAAAACCTTTGCGCGCGCAGATCCGCGCGGCACCCTCGCCCCCGCCGGCGAGGGTGGGCAGGCGGGCTGCGAAGGGCGCCTCGACGCGCCCGCCCACTGGCTGAGGGCCGCGTGCCAAAGGCGTATGTCGGGCCGCACCGTCGCCGGCCTGGCCAGGCTCCGATAAACGGGGGAAGGTGTGGTTGTTAATTTTATTAGAAATTTCATTAAAATCTATACAAATTCTATAAAATACATTAAAGAATCCTTCTTGCGCCGTTCTGGCGTAATCCGCCCCCCTTTGATGAGGAGCTCTCATTTGACCAGCCTGCTGCAGCATTGGGGTCTCGGCCTTTACGCCCTCGGCGGCATCGCGGCCAGCCTGCTCGTCCTCCTCGGCTTCGTACAGAATTGGTTCTGGGCCGTGCCGATCGCGTCGACCTTCGCGGTCTGCTCCACGTTTGGAAAGACGGCGGTGATCCCCGGGGTGATCCTCGGCTTCCTGCTCGACATCGTGATCGCCCTCGCGATCGGCTACATTGTGGCGAATCGCCTGAAAGCGCAGCGCGCCATTTCCTGAGGGGCTGGTGGAAACGATGGCGGTAAAGCGCCGCTAATCCCGCTCCGGGACCGCCGGCCCCCGGAATGGTCCCTCATGCCGCCTTCCGACGCGCCGGTCACGAGCCGGACAAAATGCGAAGGATCGCCGGTCTGGATCGCTCCGTCCCGTCAGGCGCGGGACCCGGGAAAGGCGGCGGAGCACCGGTTCATCGCCGCCCGGCACGCGCAAAGCGTTCGACCGGATCCCCACCGATGTCGCGACCGCTACGGTCATCAACATCCTGCTGGCGCTCGTGACGCCGGTCATCCGGCCCGAGCTCATCACCAGCGCATCGTCCGGCGCGAAGCGGACGCCCGCGAGGAGTTCCGGAACCGCCTTTC
>JAYVWD010000350.1:0-2142 GCA_043786345.1 Pseudomonadota bacterium | reverse complement strand
CGCCGGCCGGAGCCGAAACCGGAGTTTACGTCGCGTAAATGAGGATTTCGGCGATGGTCGGCAACGACGCAGACGGCCATTTATCGACAGACTTTCAGCTCAGCCGGGCGAGGTAGTGCAGAAACGTGACACCCGGCCGCGCCGGCGCACGGACGAATCCGAGGAGCGTGAAGCCCGCCCGGCCGAGCGCGGCGCGCAGCTCGGCATCGGTGAAGTAGGCGAAGTAACGGCGCACGCCGGGGTAATAGCCGTGTGCCTCGAGGCCCTCCCCGACCCCTTCCATGAAGCAGGCGCCGAGGATGCCGGCGCCCGGCCGCAAGACGGCGGCGAGGCGTGCCAGCGTTTCGGGCAGCGCCACTTTCGGCAGGTGCAACAGCGAGGCGTAAGCCCACACGCCGTCGACGGAGCCCGCGGGCAGCGCGAGGTCGGCCAGGTCCATCTGGATCGCCGCGAGGCCCTTGGCACGACAGGCGCGCACCATCGGCGCGGCGTTATCGAGGCAGAGCACGTCGAGGCCGTGCTGCTTGAAGTATTGCGCGTGCTGCCCGGGGCCCGAGCCGGCGTCCAGGACACGCGGGCCGCTCAACGCGTCCACAAAGGCGTCGGCGAAAGGCAGGACGGCATTCAGGCTGCGCGCCGCGCGCTCGGCGAACTGATCGGGATAGGTCTCGTAGGCGGCGCGGGTCTCCGATTTCCAAAGCTCGTCCATCGCCTACTTTTCGCCGTTCGCCGCGATGAGCTTCATCAGCTTCTCCCACTTCGCCAGGATCTCGGGGTCCTTGATCATCTGGCTGTTGGCGGTGTGGTCGACGATCGCGAGGCCATTGGCGTCGGTTTTCAGGCCTTCCAGGGAGAAGCTGTGGCCGTCGTCCTGCTTGAGGTACGCGACGATGTCGTCGAGAAGCGGGGCGGCGTCGGGGATTTGCCGGATGGAGTCGAGGTAGGCCATGCCGGCCTGGACCTCCTGATCCTGCACCTCGTCCAGCGACGCCGTCTTCGCGCCGTGCTCCTCGGCGTCGGCGGACACCTCGGCGGCGTCGCCCGGCGAGCCGGGCTCCCCGGACTCGTCGCTGCCGGCGGCCGCGGCGGCCGGCGCGTCGGCCGCCGTCTCGGCCGCGTCGTTGGCGGAAGCCTCGGCGAAAGGCGGGGACGGCGTCTTCGGGCCCCAGAAGTGGAGCGCCAAATACGCGATCACCGCGCCTATGACCGCGAGGAGCGGCGCCGGCTTCATCAGAAGGCCTTCGTCGAGTCGATCGTCAGCTCGCCGTCGCCACGCACGACCTTGAAGCTGTCGGAGTCCTCGAACCCGTTCTTCTTGGCGATGCCGTCGTAGAAGTCGACCCAGAAGGCGTTGTTGCCTTTGTCCTGCGCCGTCGCGAAGGTATCGCCGCGGCGCCAGTGGCTCATGATGGTCGGGTATTCGTACATGCTGTCGGTGTTGACCTTGAGCGAGCCGTTCACGACCTGGAAGCCGGCGGCGAGAAAGTCGTTCGTCTGCGACTCGCCGTAGCAGGCGGTGTTGTAGAGGAGGCGCAGCTTGGACGCGAGCAGGTGGTGGTCGGAGAGCGCGGCGGAAACCTGCGCCGTATCGTACGCGCCTTCCTCGAACCACACCGTCTTCGGGGCGCCGTGCAGGTTGACGAACACGTCGACCGCTTTGACGTTCTCGCCCGCGGCGACGGTGGCGAGGCTGTCGCCGAAGCCGGCGAGCGTCGCGTCCTTACCCTTGAGCGTATAGATGTGGTTGTAGTAGAGGCCGAGCTTTTCCCAGGCCGTGCTGACCGCGTTCACCTCGAGGAAGCGGTACAACCATTTGTATTGATCCATCCCGTGGGTCGCCAGGTTCGCGACGATCATCAGCTCGCGCTCCTTGTGCGCGACGGCCATTTTGCCGCTGGAATCGGCGTGGACGACGGAGGCGCCACCGACGAGAAGCGCACAAACCGACAACAAGAGCTTTTTCATGGCGTCGTCCCCCGGACCTCGAAATTTTGATGAATCCCGCTGTTGCTACCGGGGAGAGTCCGATTTTATCGCCCCCGAGTCAAGTGCGCCATCGCTTGCAAGGGAGTGAAAAAGCGGTCTAAGTTGGCGATCCGAGGCAAAAAAGGAGCAACCCATGACGAGCGTGGACCGGGACCC
>JAYVWD010000349.1:0-9577 GCA_043786345.1 Pseudomonadota bacterium | reverse complement strand
CGATGCCGAGGGCGGCCGCGCGTTCCTGGAGAAAACCGCGCCCATGACCGCCACCCAACGCGAGGAGGCGATCTACGACGAGATCCTGCGCGGCAACGTCCCGGGGCATCTGCGCGCCATGATGCCGGTCAAGCTCGTTGCCGCCGGCAAGGGCCACCGGATCGTCACGGCGACTGCCTGGGTGCTCCCCGACTACCTCGCCGTCGGCAGCGACGACGACTACGTGCGGGTGCCGATCAACGTCTTCACCGCGACGCGCCTCGCCGAGACGCTCGGCTTCGCGCTGCCGACGCAGAAGCTCGTCAACGCCGTCTACACGCAGGCGACGGTCCACCTCAAGCCGCGGCCGCTGCCGGCCGGCCCCGAGATGACGACCAGCGAATACTTTCAGTGGCACAACGACGTCATCGAGGACCAGCTGAAGGAGATCGACGTCAACGCCGGCCTCTTCGGCGAGCTGATCGCCGGCCACAAAAAAGACGTGGTGATGTCGAACCGCCTGAGCCGCCACCCCGGCCGCATCGCGATCTACGGCTGGCACAAGCTCGACGCGACCCCCATCCAGCCTCTGAGTCTGGTGCACGACGCCGGCTACGCCGACTACAGCCACGGCGTCCGGTTCGTCGACCCGGTCCTGCGCGTCAACGGCCAGGACATGGCCATCGGCGAGGTTCTGGGCGACCCGGAGCTGGCCGCCCTCCTCTCGAGCGAAGGCCGGATCATTCATTATGAAGAGTTGATGCATCCGGGCCGGATCATCCTGGGCAGCGTGGCTCACTGACCCCTAGAGACCCGGTCAATGGCCCAGGTAAACCCGGGACTTATCCGTTTAATTCATGGCCTTGCGCCCCCGCCGCAGAAGCTTACTCAAGGTTCGCACGCGGAAGCCGATCCCCATAGACAGAAGTGGGACCAGAGGGGAAGCCATGGGAATCACGCTCCATATCGAGAAGCGCGGCAACTGGGAACAGCTGCTGTATGCTGGTCCGATCAACGAAGACACCGAGGTTCACCTCGCGCCGTTCGTCCAGCAGCTGGGGCCGAACGTGATCTTCAATTTCCGCAAGGTGGAGTACGTCAACAGCTGCGGCGTCCGCGCCTGGATCAACTTCCTCCGTGAAGTCGAGAAGGGTCGCAAGATCATTTTCGAAGAGTGCACGCCGGAGATCGTCAGCCAGATCAACATGATCCCGAATTTCCGGGGCTCCGCGCACATCAAGTCGGTCTATGCATCGTACGCCTGCGAGAGCTGCGAAAACCAGAAGTGGGAGCTCTTCGAGGAAGGCCGCAACCTGCCGCAGTCGGGCACCGAGGAAGTCGCGTGCCCCAAGTGCGAAAAGTGCGGGGCGACGATGGAGATGGAAGAGCTCGAGGACGAGTTCTTCGCCTGGCTCGACGCGGGGTGATAGAAATTCATGGGTGACGCAGCGGAAAATTTGGTCCCGGCGGCCTCGAACGCACCAGCGCTCGAGTCCTTCAGGATGTACGAGCACTTCTGTAAGGTGCTGCTCGACGCGTTCATCGTCGTCGATTCGGACGGCAGGGTGCTCAAATGCAACCCGCTGTTCGCGCAGCTCGTCGGCCAACGCACGCGCCAGATCATGAAGGCCGCGTCCTTCGACGACCTGGTGACCATGTCGGTGGCCGGCAAAAAGCTCGTCATCCAGGATCTGCTCGGCGCGCCGGGCCCCACCCGGATCGACGAAGTGAGCAGCAAAGCCGAGGGCGGCAAGGTTCTCAACCTCATCATCGGCATCTACCCGCTGCTGCAAGGCACGGAACGGGTCGGCGCGTTCTTGCTGCTGCGCGACGTGACCGCCGAGACGAACCTCCAGGACAAGTACAAGGACAAGGCGACGCAGTCGATCACCGACGCGCTCACCGGGCTGTTCAACCGCGCCTACTTCGTCGACTACCTGGTCTCGCAGATGTCGACCCTCGAGACCTTTCCCCTGTCGGCGCCGCAGCGCACCATGTCGGTGGTCATGCTCGATATCGATTTTTTCAAGAAAATCAACGACGTCTACGGCCACCAGGCCGGCGACCTCGTCATCCGGAACGTCGCCGAGATCCTCCGCAAGACCTTCCGGCGGACGGACGTCGTCGCACGGTACGGCGGCGAGGAGTTCCTCGCGATCCTCCCCGGCACCGACGGCACCGGCGCGATCGTCGCCGCCGAGAAGTTGCGGGTCCAGATCGAGAACTTCAACTTCGAGTTCGAGGGCATCACGATCCCCGTGCGGATCTCGAGCGGCGTCGCCCAGATCGGTATCGGCACCGAGACCGGCGACCAGGCCATCGCGCGCGCCGATGCGGCCCTCTACTTCTCGAAGCAAAACGGACGCAACCGCGTGAGCTTTCACGACGGCCTGAAGCCCGGCGCGCCCGAGCCGATGCCGACGGAATGATCGACGACGCGGAGATCGCTAAAAGTGCTCAGCTGAACAAGTCTTTGACCGTCGGGAAGAGGAATTTCACCTTCTTGACCAGGCGAAAAAGGCTCTGCTGCAGGCGTGGCGGCACGCAGAAGGTCGCGAGCAGAAATCCGAGGCGGTTCAGCGTCGACGGGATGAAGTAGGTGCGCAGGCTCTTGACCAGCAGCCCGAGCGCCCGCCGCCGGTCGGTCGCCATGAGCGAGACCCCTTCGGTCCGGTAGGCCTGCGCCCAAAGCGAGCGCTTCGCCGTCTCCGAGACCGGATCGTGCACGAGGACCTCGGCGACCTGGCGGAATCCGGTGACGAAGATGTTGCCCGCGTGGCTCAGGTTGCCCGTGTGCGCGAAGTAGTAGGTCAGCGGCAGGTCGATGCGGCGGATCGCGCCCAAGTGGGCGAGGCGCACGAACAGGTAGAAGTCGTCGACCCCGCGCATGTCCGGGTGAAAGCCGACCGTTTCCACGAGGGCGCGGGGCGCGATGAACGACGAGAAGACGATCTGGAGGCCGCCGTAGATCACCTGCTCAGGGAGCTGAAGGCTCACAGGGACCGCGGCGGTCGGTCCGCCGAAGCGGTAGACCGGATCCGGATAATCCAGGGATTTCCAGACGATGCGTTCCGTGTGCAGGATCGCCGTGTCAGGGTGCACGGCGAGGACGCGGACCTGCATCTCGAGCTTCTGGGGCGCCCAGAAGTCGTCGTGATCGCAGAACGCCACGTACGCGCCCCGCGCCACCGCGAGGCCGCGGGCGCGGCTCCGGGACGGGTAGCCTTCGGGGGCCTTCTGCTCGAGGCGGAAGCGGGGATCCTCGGCGGCCTTGGCGCGGATCAGCGCCACGGTCTCGTCCGTGGACCCGTCGTCGACCAGGATCGCCTCCCAGTCGGCAAACGTCTGCTCGGCGAGCATGCGAAAATAATTTCCGAGGTACCGGCGCGAGTTGAAGGTGCCGGTGACGATCGAGACCTTGACCGCCATCTCTACCGGCCGCGGTCAGTGCAGGGTTTCAAAATCTTCCCCGCTGGCGTCGTCGAGCTTCGCGACGCCGCCGGTGCCGGCGAGCAGCTCGTCCGCCATCTTCTCGATGACGAGGTTGAAGATCTGGCCCTTGAGCTGGAGTGGGACGCCCTCGGATTCGTACTCGGCCCAGTCGATGGGCAGGTAAACGTCGCCGCCTTCGCGGAAGTATTCGTCGAAATACGCGTCCGTGTACTCGAGGAGGAAGAGCCCGCTCGCGCGGGGGCTCAGGTCCGTGTCCACGTGCGCGATGCGGCCTTCGACCGGGTAGAAGTAGGCGCCCGTCTTATTGCGCAGGGTCACCTTGGCGTGGACCCCGATGGGGTCCGTGCTCACGGAGACCTCGAAGTACCGTTCGGCGAGGAAGCCGGCGTATTTCCGCTGCATGAGCTGCGCCAGCTCGGTGCACTCCGCCTCGGTGATGAACGGCGCGTCGGTCTTGTCTTTCATCGCGGATCCTCCTTGTCGACCAGGGCACCCAAGGCGAGGGGGGCTCCGGCGCTTCTCTTATCATGCTCGCGCGCCAGGTGCATGCGCATCGCGAGGTCCGTCAAATCCCCCATCGCGGCCAGCACCGCGTCGGCCAGCCGGAGCTCGCCTTTGAGCGCCAGGCGCAGGGTATCCTCGATTTCCGCGAACAAGTCATTGGTCAGGGCCTGCGCCGCGGCCGGCGGCAGCTCGACCACGCGCTGGAGCTCGGCTTCGGTCAGGGGACGGTAGGCGAAGGGCTGGCCGAGGAGCGCCCGGCCCATCGCGGTGGCGAGGCGGCGGTCCAGGTCGACGAGCGGGCTCGGCGCCGGGGCGACCCGGGTCGCGACCTGCAGGACGCCGCGGAATCCGGCGAGCTCCGCGGCAAAGTCCTCCAGCGCGGAGCGGGAGCTGATGGGGCCGAAGATCATGCGCTCGGGCGAGCCGTCGGCGTCGGCCGGAACGATGGTTTCAGGGCGGACCGGGAAGCGGTTGAAGAGCCCGCGCAGGGTCTCGGTGCGGCGCATGCCGAGGACCGGCAGGACGTCCTGGTCGAGGCGCGCGAGGATGGCGCCCGGGCGGCGCAGTTCCCACAATTTTCTCAAGGAGTTGGCCGCGACGATCCCGGAGGCCTCGAGCTGCGTCAGGACCTGGTCCTGGAGCTGGCCGACGAGGGCCAGGCCGGCGCGGAAGAGCGTCTTCGGGTGCTCTTGGCGGAGGAGGACGGCCGCCAGCGCGACGTCGCCCTGGCTCAAGTGCTCGAGGCCGAGGCCGGCCAGCGCTTGCGCCTGCTGGAGGATGCGGCGCATCGCGGTCAGGTCGTCGGTCTCGATCTGGGACACGGCGGCGAGCGTGTTCGCGAGGAACGCGTAGGAGGCGGTGACTTCCGCGTATTCCTCGCTCGTCCACGTCAACGCCCCGCGCTGCATCGCCGCGACGAGGAACGGCGCGTCGTCGGGCCTGAGTTGGCGCACCATATCCGTGGCGCCGCGCGGCGTCGCCGCGATCCGGGCCTCGAGCTCGCGCAGGTCGAGCGGCAGGAACGTCTCGAGCGATTCCTCGTACGAGACGAACCCATCCTCCTCGATGCGGGCGCGGCGGAAGCGCGCGGCCATGTCTTCCTGCTCGGTCGGCGGCATGTAGGTCGCGTGTGCCAGCATCGAGTAAGCGTAGTTGATGTCGACCGACATCATCGCGTCCACCAGGCCGTCGATCGTCGCCTCGACGCGGTTGTCGGCGGTTTTGATGCGGAAATAGAGGGTATTGCAGGGCAGGCGGTAAAGCGTGTCCTGGTCGGCGTCGGTCAGCTTCTCGAACGCGTCCTCGTCGATGATCTCGATGAACGGCGAGAGCAGCGCGAGCTGGAACTCCTCCTCGAGGGTCTTGAACCGGTTCGCCATCTCCTCGTCGCTCACCTCCTTGAACAGTGCGAGCCACCGGCAGGCCTTGAGGGGCTCGATGCGGTCGGACTCCCAGGCTTCGTAGTCAAAGGAGCGTTGCACCTGCTCGCTCGACATCAACGGAAGGATGTCGAGGTTGTCTTCGACGCCGTGGCGCTTGAGCGCCTGATAGAGCGCGAACGGCGCGACGGCTTGCACCGCGGCCTGCGGATTCTCCGCGTGAAGCAGGGCGTTGAGGTCGACGCCGGCGTCGGTCAATAGCTGAAGCGTCGGGTCGTTTTGAACGAGCAACGCCTGATGGCCAGCGTCATAGACGGCCTTGACCGAATCTTCTGACAATCGGCTTGCCATGCAGGTTTCCTCCCGGTATGTCTTCGGGGCACGCTCAGTGAATGAGGCGGTACCCGACAGGGTGCTTATAGTTAGAAAAGCGTCGAATTGTATCAGTTCGCAGGCTTACCGTCAACCATCCGAGGCCGATTCTGCACCTTTCATCGTCCCCATCCGTGCCTGCCGTGCTGCCTGAAGACCCGGCCAAAGCGCTCCTCGACGAAGCCCTGGCCCCGGTGGCCGACGATCTGAAGGAGCTGAACGCTCGCCTCGCGAGCTTTCTGCCGTCCGAGTCACAATCGGCCAAACGCGTCATTTCTCATCTCTTCGACGGGGCCGGCAAGCGCATCCGCCCGGCCCTCTACTTCATGAGCTGCGGCCTCATCGGCTACCGCGGTGAGCATTACTATCCGATTGGAGCCGTGGCGGAGTTCGTCCACACGGCGAGCCTGCTCCACGACGACGTCGTCGACAACTCCACCCTCCGCCGTAACAAGCCGACCGCAAACAGCATTTACGGGGACGAGACGAGCGTCCTGGTCGGCGACCTGATCTACTCGCGGGCGAGCGAGATCATGGCGGCCACGGGCAACATGGAGGTCGTCAAGACCTTCGCCCGGGCCATCCGCCTGATGAGCGACGGCGAGCTCCTCCAGCTCGAAAACCTGTTCAACCCGGCGATGCTCGAGGCCCAGTACCTGCGGATCCTCGAATGCAAGACCGCGATCCTGATCGCCGCGGCCTGCAAGTCCGCGGGTCTGCTCGCCTCTGCCAGCGCCGACATGGTCCAGCGCCTCGAGCGCTTCGGCCACTGCGTCGGCATGGCCTTCCAGTTGATCGACGACGCGCTCGACTATACGGGCGCCGTCGAGGTCATCGGCAAAGCGACGCTTTGCGACCTCGGCGAAGGCAAGGTCACGCTCCCCGTCATCCTCCTCGATCAGCGGGCGACGACCCAGGAAAAGGCGCGCCTGCACGAGCTGCTCAATGCCGAGCCCGTGGGCGAGGCCGAGGTGCGCGAAGTCGCGCGCCTCGTCGAGAAATACGAGACGGCCGAGGCGACTGTCGAGAAGGCCGAGGCGTATACGCGCGAAGCGATGGCGTGCCTTTCGGCGTTCGCCCCGTCGCGCGAGCGCGACGTCCTCGCCAACCTCGCCGACAAGCTCCTCTTCCGCTTCAACTGAACGGCGGTCGTTCCCGTGGCCCCCCTCCACGCCTTCACCCGGTCGCGCCTCGCGGATTTCGAGCGCACCATCAAGCGGCGCCGGCTCCCCAATGGGCTGACGGCGCTGCACGTGCCGTCGCCGCACAGCGACCAGTTCTACATCGGCCAGATGGTCCGCGCCGGCTCGCGGCTCGAGCCGAAGGACCGCTACGGCGTCTCGCACTTCCTGGAGCACATGATGTTCCGCGGGAGCGGCCTGCACCCTGACTTCAGCAAGCTCGCCGAGGCCTTCGAAAGCCTGGGCGGCGACTGGAACGCGGCGACGGGGCACGAGCACACGGAGTACTGGTACTCGGGGATCGTCCATACGGCCGAGGAGGTCACCCGGCTGTTCGCCGACTTCCTCGAGAACCCGCGCCTGAGCGACATCGAGATCGAGCGCAACGTCATCGAGCGCGAGCTCGACGGCGAGACCAACGACCACGGGCACTCGATCGACCTGGACCTGCACATCGCGGCGCTCTTCTGGCCGGGCTCGACCATGGCTCATCCGATCCTCGGGACGCGCGAGACCATCGAGGCCATGACGGTCGACAAGCTCCGCGACTACCGCGACCGGCACTATGCGCCCGGCAACATGGCCGTGTGCGTCGTCGGGGGCGACGACTCGCCTCAGTGGATGGAGATGATCGAACGGCACTTCGGCCGGCACCGCGAGGCCCTGGCCGGGAAGGACCGCGCGCCGTTCCCCGAGGTCCCCGCCTTTCAGGGCCCGAAGTCCAAATGGATCGAGCACAGCGACAACGAATACGAGATCCGGCTGAGCTTCCTCGTGGACGGCGAGTGGTCGGAGAACGCGCTGCGTTACGACCTCGTCAGCCGCATCCTGGCCGACGGCTTCTGCGCGCGCCTCACCAAGCGCCTGCGCGAAGAGCTCGGGCTCGTCTACGACATCAGCGCGTTCACGGTGCTCGGCAACGACTTCGGGACGATCGACGTCTCGGCATCGTGCGCCCAGGACGAGCTCGACCACTTTCTGCGCGAGCTGCTGGCGCTCCTCAAGAAGTTCGCCGCCGAAGGCCCGGGCGAGGAGGAGCTCCACCGGATCGCGACCCGGAGCCTCGTCGACCTGGAGCTCAGCCCGTCCCACCCCGAGACGATCGCGACGCGCCTCAGCTGGGCGGCGATCTGCGGCCAGGCCCAGTCGTTCGCCGAAGACCGCGAGCGCATCACGAGCGCCGGCATCCGCGACGTGCGCGGCCTTTCCCAGCAAATTTTCCGCCAAAGCCGCGCGGCGCTAGCCGTCCTCGGCCCTGCCGGCGACGACATCGACGCCCGCATCAACAAGGTGCTGCGCGAGGGCTTGCCCTGAGCTCACCCCTGGCCGCTCACAGGTAAGGCTTGAGGTCCTTCCGGAATCCGAGAAGGATCAGGACCTCGACCGTCAGGAACAGCGGCGCGTTGAAGATCTGCAGGATGTTGTCGGTGAGCGCCGGGCGCTTGCCCTCGAAGACATGCCCGAGGAGCTGGATGATCCAGCCGCCGACGAAGGTCGCCGCGAAGACCGCGAGCGACTCGGTGAACGGCCGCAGCGAGGCCTTGTCGGCGAGGTAGAGCAAGGCGATGCTGATCGGCGCCTGCGTGACCGCGACGACCCAGTCGAGGCGGCAGTAGTAGATGAAGACGCCGAGGAAGAAGAGCGTCGCGCCCGTAAGCGGGATGTCCGCGTGGACGAACCGGAACCAGCCCATCGGGACGAAGAGCGAGTACACCACCATCGGGACGCCGAAGAAGTGCGTGATCTTGTTCCGCAGGTCGCGGTGATACGACGAGTACGACTGCATTTGCGCGGCGAAGCTCTTCATTTCCGGTAAATAGGCCGGAAGGGGCTCGTTTGCAAGGTGAATGCGCCCCTCGACCCGGCCGGGCGGCCTTTATCCGGCACCTTTGACGAGGGCCAGCAGCGGCGCCGCGAGCAGCAGGGCCGCCGGCAGGCCGATCCCGAGGAGCTCGAAAAGCGGAAGGAAATCGCCCAGACGCTCGACGGCGTGGCGCGCCTCGACGTGACGGGCGCGCGCCCAGCCCAGGAGAAGCGCCCGGCGTTGCCCCGACAGGCTGACGCCGAGCAGGATCTCCCGGTGCGCGAGCGCCTCGAGCTCGGCGCTCCAGGGCGCCGGCTCGCCGCGCGCGCCCCCGGCGAAGCCCACGATCCAGCCCGCGACGAGCGCGGGGTCGGCGCTCCAGATCGGCGGCAGGCTCCGCCGCATAAGCACGGGCGCGGCCAGGCCCAGGAGCGCCGCGAGGACGATGGCGCCCGCGTCGGCGCCGCCCGCCACCGCCCGCTGCGCGCCGACCCGGACCACCAGCGCCACGAGCGCGCCGAGCGCATGCCGCGCCTGAAAGACGCGCACCAGCCGGCGCCCCTCGCCGGCCAGGCGCTCGCCACGCCGCAGCTGCGCGGCGGCGGCCCGGAACGCCCGCGCCAGGGGCAGCCCTTCCCGCTCCAGGGCCGCCGCCGCCGCCGCGGCCTCGGGGCAGGGAACCGCGAGCCCCGCTCCCCAGCCCGCCCCCCGCGCCGCCGCCTCGATGATCTGCAGGCTCGTCAACATGCCTCCACCCCCTCGTTCAAACGCCGTCACCGGCCGACCGGAAGGTCGTACCGGGGCGGGGCTCTTCGGCGGAAGTGACATCCGGATCGATGACTTCCGTCGCCACCCTTCTTTCCCGGCGCGAACTCATGTATAGAGGCGCCCTAAGCTTCGCCCTG
>JAYVWD010000348.1:0-4554 GCA_043786345.1 Pseudomonadota bacterium | reverse complement strand
TTGAGGAACAGGACGAAATCTGGCGCCTCTGCGAGCGACGATACGGCCGCGTTGTTGAGGCGCGCGTAGTTGAACGCGCCCGGCGCGTCGATCCAGACGAAGCGGGTGCCGGTTCTTTTGGCGATGTAAGCGCGCAGCGCCGTCCCGGTGTCCGGCTCGCGCGAGCCGTTGTCTACGAGCACGACGGTGAGGTCCAGCTCGTGCTCCTGCGTTTCCAGGGCTTTCAGGCACTTGAGCGTGAGGCCGGCATGGTCTTTGTGCGGGATGATGACGGCGAGCTTCTGGCGGGGCGTCGGCGCGAGGTGAATGCTGAAAAAGAGGTTGCCATTGCGCCCGCCTTTTTTGACGACCGCGTCCGGCCGGCCGGTGCCGCGGCCCTTGAAGTGCTCGGCGAGCATCGCGAGGCCGCGCTCGAAAACATAGGGTTTTTCGTCCAGGCTCTCGGCCGTGCTGCCGCTCGTCTTCCGCCAATAGTACGCATAGAACGGCAGGTGGAGCGGCCGGAACTCCCCGCGCAGCGCCAGGCGCAGGAAGAGGTCGTGGTCCTCGACCCCGTCGAAGGTCGGGCGAAACCAGGTCTCGGCGTCGACGCGCACCGCGTCGAGCAGGCCGCGCTCGACGACGGTCAAGTGGCAGATGTAGTTGCAGCGCTCGAGGGTCGCGAGGTCGAAGTCCGGCTTCGCGTAGAACTCGCTCACCTGCGTCGACTGGGCGTTGACCTTGACCTCGTTCGAGAAGAGGAAGTTGACGCCCGGCCGGCGCCGCAAAATGCGGGCGAAGAGCCCCAAAGCCTGCGGGTGCAGCAGATCGTCGTGGTCCAACACCGCGAGGTAGCGCCCGGTCGCGGCCTTGATCGCGACGTTGCGCGCGCCGCTGATGCCGAGGTTGCGCTCGTTCTTGTGGAGCTTGATGCGCGGGTCCCGCGCCGCCCAGGCTTCCGCGACCGCCAGGTGGTCACGGCTCGTGCTGGCGTCGTCGACGAGCAGGAGCTCCCAATGCCGCCAGGTCTGGAGCCGGCAGCTCGTGATCAGCTCCTCGAGAAACCGCGGCGGCGTGTTCCAGAGTGGCGTCAGCAGCGAGAAGACCGGCTGCCCGTCGAGCTCCGCCAGCCGCGCCGCCTCGTTGATCAGGGTGCGCTTGAAGGGCTCGAGCTGCTGCACGCTGCCGTCGAGCACCCAGGGGAGCGTGCGGAGAAGCTCGCGGGCGACCGCATCGCCCTCGATCATCGCCTCGTGATTTGGCGGCAGGGATTCCAATTTAACCTGTGAATTTAGTTAGATACTTGAGACCGAGCTGGATGCAGAGCGCGCTCAGGGCGTGGTCGATCTGACCTGTCCGGACCATCTGGTCGAGCTCGCCAACCGGCACGAGCACGGTCTCGATCTGCTCTTCGGGATCGGGGAAATGTTGGCGCGAGCCGTTCGGCGCGCAGGCCATCGCCAGAAATAGATGCACCCGGTTGGTCATGATCGCCGGGTTGGGGTTGAGTGCCGCGAGCGGGAGGATGCGCTGGCTCGTGAACCCGGTCTCTTCCTCGAGCTCGCGCACGGCCGCCATCATCGGGTCGCGCATCTCTTTTTCGTCGATCACGCCGCCCGGGCACTCGAGCGTCGCCTTCATCGAGCCGGCCCGCACTTGGCGGATCAGCACGGCACGGCCGTCGTGGGTGACCGGGAGGATGTTCGCCCAGTCGGGGCAGGCGAGCCGATAATACGGGTTTTCCAGCTCTTTTTCGCCCTGGGCGACCCTGAGTTCCTCGACCTGGAACGGGCGCGACGAAAACACGATTTTTTTGTCGATCAGGCGCATCAAAAGGCCTTCACGATGAATTCGGCCGTCAGGCCCGCCGCCTCGGTGAAGTGTTGGCGCCACTGCGTGTGCGAGTCGGCGCCGACCGCGTTCGTCACGGCCAGGATCACCGCCAGGCTCGCGGCGGTGGCCGCGATCTCGCCGATGCAGCTGTAGAGCTCGAGGTTTTCCACGGCCGTGTCGGCGCCGACGCCGTCCGGCAGGCGGGACACAAGGCTGATGGAGGGGCTGCACAGAACCCGGCGGGCGGGCAGATTGCGGGCGAGCGCCGGCGGGTCGGGCAGCGAAATGCCGGGCGCCGAGTCCCGGACCGTATAGGACATCCCGACCCGGTCGCTCGTCGGCGACCAGAGGACCTCGTGCGCGCGCACCAGATAGGGCCGGACGAAGTGCGAAAACGTCCCGCAGGTGCCGACGAAGATCACGTGCCGGCCGCGGCAGGCCTCGCCGAGCGCCCGGGCTTTTTTCGCGGCGTTGATCGCGCCGATGCCCGCGAGCTTCACCTCGGGCGTGTGGCCGCGCTCCTGTAGAGCCCCGGTCAGGGGATCGAGCTCGAACTTCGCGGCGGCGACGAGGATTGGGTTCACGGGGGTGGGTCGCGCCTCAAACGAGGTGAAGTTTCACGAATACGACAGGCTTTTTACTTAGCACCGCTGCCAGTCGCCGTCTAAGTGAAATACGGACCTCCTCCGTGAGCTCCTCAAATGTCCCGGAGAGCTTGGAGGCGTCGCGTGAGCACAGGATTTCCTTGGCCGCGCCGATCGCCGCCAGCTTGAAGACGTCCGGGTTGACGTGGTCGGGGAGGCGAATGCCGATGAGGTCTAAGCCCGGGGGCGTGAGAAAGGCCCGATGGGTTTTCGAAAAAACGCCAGAAAAGATCGCCATTCCGAGCTCTCCGATCCGGAGCCGCTCGCGGGCGGCCTCGACCGGCAGCACCACGGCCGCGTCGGCATCGACGTAATTCACGCCGGAATCGAGGCGTCCGATGATCCGGACGCCGCCCGGCCCCGCATCGATCACATCGCCAGTCTCGATCACCATGCTCTTGATCCCGAGGCGCGCCCCGATCCGGCGGTTCGCCTCGAGCTGCGAGAAGGCGCCGTGAACGGGCGTGAAATGTTTCGGCTTGAGCAGGCTCATGAGCTTCTCGATGTCGCCGCCATAGGCGTGGCCGCTGACGTGAATGCCCGGCGCGTCGCGCGGCGACACCACGAGCGCGCCCTTCCGCTTCAGGCGGTCCACCATGTCGAAGATGGGCCGCTCGTTGCCGGGGATGAACCGGGACGACAGGACGACGGTATCTTCGGGCTGGACGATCACCTCGCGGTGCTCGCCGACCGAGATCCGGAACATCGCCGAACGCCATTCGGCCTGGCAGCCGGAGGCTAAAACCACCGTTCTTTCCCGGGGAAAGGACCCGAGCTTGCCCGCTGGCAGGCGCAGGCTCTCGGGCAGGTGATAAAACCCGAGCGCCTTGGCATGCCCGAGCGTGTTCTCGACCCCGGCGCCCGCGATGAAGAGCTTGCGGCCCGTCGCGACGCAGGCGTCGGCGACCGTCTTGAGGCGCCACAGGTTGCTGCTAAAGGTCGTGACGATGACCGCGGCCTTCGCCTTCGCGAAGCTCTCCGCCAGCGGCCCGAGGACCGTCGCCTCGCCGGGGCAGCGGCCGGTTTTGTCGGCGTTCGTGCTGTCGGCGAGCAGCAGGTCGACGCCCTCGGCGCCGATGGCGGCCAGACGGTCCTCCGAAAACGGCGCCTCCACCAGCGGCTGCGGGTCGAGCTTGAAGTCGCCGGTGTGGAAGACCGTGAATTTCGGGGTCTTGATATAGAGTGCGCAGGTGCTCGGGAGCGAGTGGTTCATATGGACGTATTCGATCGAGAGCTCGCCCGGGAGCGACAGCCGGGTGCCCGCGTCGACGACGGTAACCGGATGGACATTGGGATCGATGCCATATTTCAGGAATTTTGCCTTGAGGAGCGCGGCCGTCCACGGCGTCGCATAGAGCGGCGCCGGCCACCGCCGGATCACGTGCGGGATGGCGCCGATGTGGTCCTCGTGGCCGTGCGTGATCACGTAGGCGCAGACGCCGCCGGCTTCGCGGAACCACGGCCCGACGTCGGGCAGGACCGCGTCGATCCCGAGCTTCGCCGGATCGGGGAAGCGCACGCCGCAGTCGATCACGAAGAGCTTGCCGCGCCAGAGCATGGCCGTCAGGTTCATGCCGAACTCGCCGCACCCGCCGAGCGGGATGAACCGCAAGGTGTCGGGGTCGGGCGGCGAGCTAAACGAGACGGGGGGCGTTTCCACGCTTTGTCTTTACCCTTTGGTGGGCGCGAACTCAAAGGGATAGCTGATCTCGACGCTGCCCCGGCGCGGCCGAGGAAACCGCCAGTTGGCTATTTTTTGGCGGACGCAGGTCTGCATCTTCGGGTCTTTGATGGTCGTCGAGACGAGCGCCACGTCGCTGATGAGGCCGCGCGAGTCGATCCGCCACTTCCACTCCATGGTGCCGGTGGCGAGCTCGTTGCGGCGGAGGGCGAGCTCGTAGCAGAGCTGGAGCTGGAAGCGGTTCTGCTTGATGAAGCGCTCGATGAGGCTCGGGTCGATCTCCCCGACCAACGGCTCATGCACGACGGGGACCCCGGAGCGCCGTGGCCCATATTCGGAGCCCTGCACGTGATATAGCTTTTCGTCGAGGAGCAGGAAGTCGGCGTCCGACAGAAAGGACGCGAACTTCACCCCGAC
>JAYVWD010000347.1:0-4424 GCA_043786345.1 Pseudomonadota bacterium | reverse complement strand
ACCCAGCGCTCGACGGCCGGGGCGGCGGGACCCGCGCTGGTACTGGCGTCGTAACGCATCCAGACGTCGCGGTATTCCACGTCGCCCGTCACCTCGGGCGTCTCGCCGCCGTCGGCCCCGAGCGTCTGACGCTCTTCGTCTTCGGACAGCATCCGGCGGACGCGCTCGCTCGAGACGAGGGCCTCCTGAATCGTTTGAATCTCTTGGGAAATCGTGCGGATAGGCGCGACGAAGCGCTCGCTCAGCCGGGTGAACGCGACAAGCAGACCGAGGGCCATCGTGCCCTCGAGAACGCGGCCGCCGCCGAGCCAGAGGATGAAGATCGTCGGGAGCGAGCACAGGAGGACGGCGACGGGCCGGATGAAGCTGTTCCAGCTCATGGTATTTAGGCCGGCGTAGAGCATGGTCTCGGCCGCCTCGTTGAAGTTCCGGGAGGTCCAGTCCTCGAGGCCGAAGATCTTGATGACCGGGATGCCGTTCAGGAACTCGGCGAGCTTGGCGTTGAGGTGGGCCGAGCGGCGCTTGTAGGCGCGCATCCAGGCGACGACGGGGCGGCGCAGCGCCACGGTGAAGATCAGGGACGGCAGGGACGTGGCGACGATGATGGCGCCGAAGCGCAGGTCCGTGACCAGCATCGTGATCAGGACCATGCCGATGGTGATGCAGGCCGTCAGGACGCGCGCCAGGGTGCCGCTGAAGAACGCCTCCATCCCTTCGACGTCGTTCGTGAGCCGCGTGATCGTGCGGCCGAGCGGCTGCTCGTCGAAATACGTGATGGGGAGCATGCGGAGCTTGTCGAAGAGGGCGAGCCGGACCCGGTAGCTGATCTCGACGGTGGCCTGGGCGAGGTTGACCCGGCCGAAGTACTGGACAGCTACGGCGAGGGATTCCAGCGCCAGAAACCCGGGCCCGAGGTAGCTGATACCGGCCCTTTGGGCCGGGTCGGCGACGGCCTCGACGAGGCGGCCCAGGATGCGCGCCGAGGTCATGACGCAGGCGGCCCCGCAAAGGATCAGCGCCACCGAGCCCGCGAGCCGCCCGTAGACGCCCCGGCCGAAGCGCAGCATCGCGAAGATCGCGCCGAAGTCGCCGCCCCCGGCGATGAGGATCCGGTCGCCCTCGTCCTGGTCGGTGAGGCGCGACAGGAACTCGCGGCGGCGCGTGAAGCGGCCCAAGGCGGCGGCGATCATGGGGCGCGCGCTCCTTCGGTGATGGCCGTCAGCCGGCCGCCGTCGAGGCGGTAGACGCGGTCGCAGAGCTTGAGGGTCGAGAGCCGGTGCGCGACCCAGACGACGGCCTGCGACTCGCCGGGGCGCTTGTATTGGACGAGGTTGTGGAGGATCGCCTCCTCGGTCACGGCGTCGACGGCGCTCAGGCAGTCGTCGAGCAGGAGCAAGGGCCGGCGGCGCAGCAGCGCGCGGGCCAGGGCGAGGCGCTGCTTCTGGCCGCCGGAGAGGTTGACGCCCCACTCGCCGATGCGCGTTTCCAGGGCTTTCCCCATGGTCCGGACGTCCTTGTCCAGGCGCACGGCGGCGAGGACGTCCCACAGCACCTCGTCGGCGAGGTGCGCGTCGAGCTCGAGGTTGTAGCGGATGGTTCCGGCGAAGAGGAACGAGCGCTGCGGCACCATGGTCACGAGCTGGGTCAGGCGCGCCCGCGGGACCTGCGTCAGGTCCTCGCCGAAAAGCCGGATGGCGCCAGAGGCGTGCGCCGGGTCCATCTCCAATAGACCGCTGACGAGGCGCAGGAGCGTCGACTTGCCGGCGCCGATCGGGCCCTGGATGCCGATGCTCTCGCCGAGGCGGGCCTCGAGTGAGACGCCGGACAGCACCGGGGCTTCGTGGGCCTCATAGCGGTAGACGACGTTTTCCACGGCGAGCGGCTGGGCCAAGGCCCCGGCCACGGCGGGCGCCGCGGGGGCCGCGACGACCGGCGGCCGGCGAAGGCCAAGGACCTCGGCGATCCGGCCGAGGCTCGCGAAGCCCTTCTGCCATTCCGCGATGCAGTCGCCCATGTCGAAGAGCGGGCCCTGGAGCATCAGGACATAAGACTGCATGGCGACGAACTGCCCGATCGAGAGCTGGCCGCTCACGATGCGCGGCAGGCCGAAGAGGAGGAGGACCGCGTAGGCGATGAGCGTCGGCAGGGCCCCTAAGGGGAAGATCTTCCAGCCAGTTTTGAGCACCTCGAAGCGGCGGTCGGCGTAGCCGCGGGCCTCGCGCGCGAGCTCGGCCTGCCACAGCGCGTCGCTCGCCGTGGCGCGCGTCAGGCGGATCGTGCCGAGCGCCTGCGAGATCCGGTCCGAAAGGACCCCGAGCTTTTCCTGGGCGACGACGTGCAGGTCGTGCTCCTTGCGCGCGAGCTTGAGGATGACGCGCGGCAGGAGCGGGAAGACGGCGAGGCAAAGCAGCGTCAGGCGCCAGTCGATGAGCAGCATCGCGCCGACGGCCAAGGTCGTGAAGAACACCATGTCGAGCGTCTGCACGATGGTGAAGCCGTAGATCGCGCGGCTGGAGGTCCAGTCGCCCGTCGCGCGGTTCATCAGGTCGCCGAGCGGATAGGCCTGGAACGTGCGGAGCGGGAGGAAGCGGAGCACGTTCCAGAACTCGACCTTGAGGGTGCGCCCCTCCACGTGCGTGCGGCGCGCCAGGAGCTGGCGCCAACCGATCCGCCCGAAGAGGCCGACGAGCAGCGCGACCGCGAGGTAGCCGACGAGGGTGCTGAGCGTCGCGCGCGGGGAGTCCCCGGTAAATAGCGCCGGCACCTTGGCACGGGCCTCCGGCTTTGCCGAGACCAGATCGAGCGCCCATTGGATGAACTTCGGGGTCAGGACCTCGGTGATGCTCGTGGCGATGAGGGTCATGGTCCCGGCCAGATAGACGGCCCAATTGGCGGCCAAGGCCCGGCGGAACATCTTGCCTGCGGTCAGGGTCAAAGCGGTGAAACCTTCTGAAAGCGGGGGGACTTACATTAAAGGTCCGGGGCGCCGGGATGGCAAGCCCCATTCCTGGCCCGCCGGGCTCAAGTACGGCCGCCCAAACGCCGATTCCTGTAGCGAGCCCGAGGACTTAAGCTTGAATCCCGCGCAAAGACATTTCGCCGCCTGGCTCGGGGACCGCACGGTCCTCGTCATCGAGCCATCGGTCAATTACCGCACCTCGATCAAGCGCTTCCTCACGAATCTCCGGATCAAGCGGATCAAGCTCGTGAGCACGGTCGCCGAGGCGCGGCGGGAGCTGTTGACCGAGAAGATCGGTTTCTTCATCGCCGAGTGGTCGTTGGACCACGAGAATGGGTTGCTCTTCTGCAAATCCTTGCGGAAGGAGGCGGCGTACAAGCAGACGCCGTTCCTGCTGCTCTCCGTCGAGAACCTGCGCAACGACGTGATGCTCGCGTCGGAGGTGCACATCGACGGCTACCTGCTCAAGCCCTTTTCCTACGAGGATTTCTGCGCCCAGATCGAGGCGATGATCAAGGCACAGGCCAACCCGAGCCCGCTCACGACGATGCTCGAGCTCGCCGAGGACCGCCTCGGGCGCGGCGACGCCGAGACGGCGATGAAGCTCTTTGACGAGGCGCTGGCGCTCCGGCCCGTGTCGGCCCGCGCCCTGTGCGGCAAGGCGAAGGTGGAGCGTCAACGCGGCAATGCGCTCGTCGCGCTCCGCTTCCTCCGCGCCGCGCTCCAGCACAACCCCGACTTCATCGAAGCCTACCGCGAGATGCTCGCGATCGCCGAAGAGCGCGAGGACCGCGCCGCGATGATCCAGGCCGCCGGCGTGCTGCACGCGCAGAGCCCCGAAAACCCGCGCTATACCTTGGTTCTGGCGCGCGCCTATCTGGAGCTGAGCGAGCTCGAGGGCTCGCTAAAGTACTACAAGAAGACCGTGCAGCTCTCGCCGCGCCTGGCCGACGCCCACAAAGGCCTCGGCAACGTCTACATGGCGCGCGAGGAATACGAGAAGGCGAAGAAGACGTTCAAGCGCGCCCTGGACCTGGACGCGGACGACAGCGGCCTCCTGAACTCCCTCGCCCTCGCGCACATCCGCCTCGGCCAGTTCAAAGAGGGCCTCGAGCGCTACATGATGGCGCTCAAGCTGGATCCAAACGACCCGCGCGTGCTGTTCAACATCGGGCACGCGTTCGAGAAGCGGAACGAGGGCGGGGATCACGAGAAGGCGCGGTGGTACTACGGACAGGCGCTGATTTATCAGCCGGGGTTCGAGAAGGCGACGCGGGGGCTGGAGCGGATCAATAATGGGGCGGCGTGAAGGGGGATTGAGGCTTGGGACTTGCACCTTGCACCCGGGGCGCTGCCCCGTACCCCGGGGGACTCACCACCGACGGGGTGCGGAGGTGCTGAGCCGCATTCCCGACGTCCGGCGCCGAATGCCCTACGGGCGGCGCCAGACGACGGGAATGCGGAA